>SXPW01000059.1 GCA_005793785.1 Actinomycetota bacterium
GATGAAAATCGCTCCGACCTAGGCACCGGGCAATTGATGATCGGCAAACCGATCGCGCAGCGTCTTCTTGGAGAACTTTCCGACGGAAGTCTTCGGAACCTGGTCGATGAACACCACGTCGTCCGGCAACTGCCACTTGGCAAGCTTCGGGGCGAGGAAGTCGAGGATTTCCTCCTTGGTCACGGTTTCTCCATCTTTTGGCACCACGCATGCGAGTGGTCGCTCCGACCACTTCGGATGCGGGACGCCGACGACAGCAGCCTCCTTCACCTTCGGGTGTGACATCAACTCGTTCTCGATCTCCACCGAGGAGATCCACTCACCGCCCGACTTGATGAGGTCCTTCGTCCGGTCGACGAGACGTATCCGCCCTTCGGTGTCGACCACCGCGACGTCGCCGGTTCGCAACCACCCGTCCTTGGTGAAACTCTCCGCCGACCGCGAATCGTTGTAGTACGAGCTGGCGATCCACGGACCCGCGCACTGCAATTCGCCACTCGTTTCGCCGTCCCATGGAACCATCGTCGTGGTGTCGGGTTCCACCACGCGGAAATCCACTCCGAGCACGATGCGCCCCACGGTGGTTCGAATGTCGGCTTGCTCTGCGATCGGCAGCCGTTGCTCGGCGGTGTTCAGGGTGCACACTGCTGCGATCGGTGAGGTTTCGGTCATCCCCCACGCTTGCAAGATCGGAAGTCCGATCTGTTCGCGATACGCCTCGCTGAGCGCCCGCGGCACCGCCGCGCCTCCGCACACGATGGCTCGAAGCGACGAGGTGTCCCGACCCTTCAACTCGGGGAGCACCGCCATCCAGATCGTCGGGACTCCCGCACCAACCGTGACCTTCTCGTTCACGATGTGATCGGCGATCGCCTTACCGGAGAGATCGGGTCCTGGCATCACGAGGTTGGCCCCGCACGTCGCTGCGGCGTGGGTGAGACCCCAGGCGTTCACATGGAACATCGGTACGACCGGCAACACGGTGTCGCTCTCCCGCACGCCGAGCGAATCGGCCACCATCTCGGCCATGGTGTGGAGGAACGTGCTGCGATGCGAATAGACGACGCCTTTCGGGTTGCCCGTCGTTCCGCTCGTGTAACACATGCTCGCCGCCTGGTTCTCGTCGGCAACGTTCCACTCCACCGACTTCGCCTTCGTCAACAAGGACTCGTATTCGTGCACCTCGACACCCTTCACGCTCTGGGGTGCCTCGCCCTTTCCGTCGTTCATGAACACGAGATGCTTGAGGGTGGTGAACGTCGGCATCAGCGGTTCGAGAATGGACCACAACGACGTGTCGCAGAAGATCACCTCGTCCTCTGCATGGTTGACGATGTAGGTGAGTTGTTCGGGAAAGAGTCGGAAGTTCAGGGTGTGCAGCACGCGACTCGAGCAGGGTGCAGCAAAGTACAACTCGAGATGACGGGCCGAATTCCAGGCGAGTGTCGCCACGCGGCCGTGCTTGGAGATCTTCAAATCGTCGAGCACGCCGCCCAACGACCGTGTGCGCGCCGCCCAGTCGCCGTAGGTGGTGGTGACTTTCCCGGTTGCCGTTGCGGTGATGATCTTCTTCGTCCGGCTGTAGCGCTCGGCTCGCTCGAACAAGTGCACCAGCGTCAACTGGGTTGGTTGCATCAAACCCTTCATGGGTCCCCCTTCGTCGTATCGAACTGTACACAGACCACTGAATCGGCGCGAAGTTACGGTGCCGAAGCAGCAGCCGAACTAACTTGCGTGTGTGGCCACACCCCTCATGCGACGATCCGTGCTGGTCATCACCAGCGGGCTCTTCGTTCTGGGGACTCTGGGTTCGAATATCGGACCCGCCCTGGTCGACGAACGTCCGGAACTGGTGCTCCTGTTGTCGTCGCGGAACCGGAATCTCTTCGGTTCGGTGCCCTACATCGACCTTCTCCCGTACGTCGTGATCGGCTTCCTTCGGGTGCTGGCTGCGGCGGTGGCGTTGTTCTACTGCGGACGATTCTTCGGAGAAAAGGCCGTGCGCTGGTTGGAGGGGCAAGCCGGCGAGCCCCCACGTATCTACGTCTGGCTCGAGCGTGCAGTGGACAAAATGGGCGTTTGGGCAGTGGTGATTTTTCCGGGCAGCAACGTGGTGTGTCTCCTCGTTGGCCATCGTGGCATGCGTCCGCGAACCTTCCTTGCGTTCGTCGCGGTCGGGATTGCGATCAAGTTGTGGGTGTTGCGCGTCTTTGGTCGCATCTTCGAGGACGAAATCCGTGCGTTCCTGGATTTCGTGGACCAGTACCAATGGTGGCTGGTGATCGGATTGTTCGCGTTGTCCCTGATGCAGGGTCAATTTCGACGCCGCCCGAACCGCCCGGAGTGATCACTCCCTGCCGAACCACCAGGTGTCGAGACCGCCTTCCACGAACCTGTCGCGGACTCGGGCGATGTCGGCATCTCCATTCACCACTCCCTCTTGGAGCAACTCGACGGCATACCAGAAGATCATCACGTCGAGGAAGATGTCCCGCTCATGACGGAATCGATCGAACTCGATGATCTTCACCACTCGGATGGCGAAGCCCGCCTCTATTCGCTCGGGAATGTCGTTGGCGTCGTACACCACGGAGTACGTGCCGAAATACGGGAACCGATTCCATCGATCACAGAACCTATGGGGTGACGACGGCACGAAGACCCAGGACCGACACAGGAGCTCTTCGTAGAACGGCGACGGCGAGCCGAGGTCGAGGTGCATCGAGCTGTCACCGCGTTCCAGTTCGATGAGGACGTCGCCGCCATCATCAACGATCGTGGCGCTCGCACCACATTCGAGAGCAAGATCGACCACCTCCTCGGCGGAGTAATAGTCGCGGGCCGGAGTGTTCGGCGTGGATTCGTCGCTCATGATTGGTTTCCTCTCGTGGTTCGCTTCATGTCGACGTGACGTCGACTGTGGCTCGTTGGGTTGTTGCAGATTGGTGGATGTGTCACCCTGACGTGCAGGATGATCGAATTGTTGCAGTCCGGGCATTGCCAGAGTTGGGTACGTCGGGGTGTTGGTTCGTTGAACATGGGGCAGCACTATGAGGCATCGGTGTTCGCGATTGCAACCACCTCCCGTTCTTGGAGGCTCCTACGTAGTAGGAGCCTCCAAAAAAATTTCTGTAGTGCGTGCGCTTGGCGCGGCGCGCACCCGTGTGCGAGACTGCTTCCATGGCAACCACCAAACTCGGCGGCAACCCAGTGAACACCTCGGGCTCGCTTCCGGCATCCAACTCCCCCGTTCCCAACTTCACACTCGTCAAGGACGACCTCTCCGAGGTCACCGATGCAAGCCTCAAGGGCAAGCGCGTCGTCCTGAACATCTTCCCCTCGGTCGACACTCCAACCTGC
>SXPW01000060.1 GCA_005793785.1 Actinomycetota bacterium
GCCCGACCGAGCGGGGTGGTGTTGAAGTACGTCTTGCCCGCCGTCGAAATGTGGAATGCGCCGCATTGCAGCGCCACGAGCCCCTCGTTCACGAGTTGTTCGACACAGTCGATGACCCTGGCGATCTTTGCGCCGTATTCCTCCGCTCGTTTCGCGACCGCCGCAAGGTCCGGCTCGTCGGGCTGACCGAGATCGGCGGTGAATGCGCAGGGAATTGCACCCTTCGACTTCATCCAGGCGACGGCGGCGGACGTATCGAGACCGCCGGAGAATGCGATGCCGATGCGCTCACCGACCGGCAGCGAGGTGAGGACTCGGGTCATGGTCGTGCCGCCAACGACACGAACGAAACGAGCAGCGCAATGCCGGCAACGACGAATTCCAAGAGTGCGACGCCAGGTGCATTGGCGACGTCGCCGAGGGCCACCCCCACCAGCGCGACAACGCAGGCGAGATGGATGAAAATTGTGAATTTTCGCGGTCTTTGCGTGGCGATGAGACCCGCGATCGTGATGGCGAACGGCAGCGCCCACACCAACGGGAATCGTGGATTGGACTCCGGTCCGAGCCACCAGGCGGACTTGCCGATGTTGCGGCTCGACACGGCGATGGCCGCCTGACAGAGCATGATTCCCACCCAGCTGATGCTCGCCATCGCGCGCCACGGTTGTGCGTTGGTCGCGACGTTCACCGCATCAAGGGTACCGAGCAGCGCGCTCATAGCCTGATTTTGGTGCCTCACTTCGCCAAGTTGTCCATCTTTTTCCCGATGTGGAACGAAGAGCAGTACATTGCACGCGCACTCGCCGCCGGTCATGACGTCGCCCGCGAACTGATGCAGTCCGGCGAGATCGCCGACTACGAATTGATCGTCGTCGATGACGCTTCGACCGATGCGACCCCGCGGCTCGCCGATGAAGCGGTGTCGGCCAACCCGAAAGTGCGGGTCGTGCACCATCCGATCAACCGCAAGTTGGGTGGATCGATGAAGTCGGGTTTTGCTGCCGCCACCGGCGACGTCATCGTGTACACCGATGCGGACCTTCCCTTCGACATGCTCGAACTGCACAAGGCGCTCCGACTGCTGCGAACCTACGAAGCCGACGTCGTCAGTGCGTACCGATTCGACCGAACCGACGAAGGACTTACTCGCGTGGTTTATTCGTCGCTGTACAACGCACTGGTACGGGTGCTCTTTGGTGTGCGGGTTCGTGACGTGAATTTCGCCTTCAAGGTGTGCCGAGCCTCGATCTTTCGGAACATCTCCCTGAAGAGCGAGGGTTCGTTCATCGACGCCGAACTCATCGTGCGCGCAAAGAAGCTCGGTCACCCGATCGTGCAATTCGGCGTGGACTACTTCCCACGCACGCGCGGAGTCTCGACCTTGTCGTCCCCGTCGGTGATCGTGAAGATCCTCCGTGAGGCGTTCGCACTGCGACGTGAATTGAACGCCATCACGCCGGTCGCCAAGATCTAGTCCCGTGTCGTCCCCACACTTCACTCCGCGGAGCAACGCGCGAACCCTCGGTGTTTCTGCTGCATTGGTGATGGCGGTCATGGTGGTGGTGGCGTTGGCGGTGGAACGAGGCGCCAATGACGGCGATGGTCAACCGCAACCGACGTCGACTACCGCCCAAGTCGCCACGCCGTCGTTACCGCCGATCGATCGTGAGTTGACCGAAGGTGTGCAGGGGGAGGACGTCCGCAATCTGCAGACTCGTTTGGCCGAACTGAAATTTGCACCGGGTCCGATCGACGGCGTCTACGGGCGGGCAACCGTGCAGGCGGTATGGGCGTTCGAGAAGTTGGTCATGAAAGTTCCGCGTGAGGAGGCGACCGGGGTGGTCACTCCGCAGATGTGGGACGTGTTGCGTGGCGACGTGCAAATCCTGCCGCGTCGCAACGCCGATACGCCCCGTCATGCCGAGGTGTACCTGCAGGAACAGGTCATCGTCACGTTCCTTGGTGGACGACCGAGTCTGATTTCGCACATGTCGAGTGGGGACGGCCAACCATGGTGCGAGGAGGTGATCATCGATCCAGGCGAGGAGGGCAACGACAGTCCAGAACAAATCGCCAAGGCCGAGCAAGTGAAACTCGGGGTCTGCGGGGAATCGGTGACCCCCGGCGGCATCTTCACGTTCTACAAACGATCGACGGGCACTCGCGAAACGAAACTCGGAACCTTGTACAACCCCGTGTATTTCAATGCGGGTATCGCCGTGCACGGTGCGATCCTCGTGCCGTTGAAGCCGGCGTCGCACGGTTGCATTCGAATTCCGATGTCGGTCGCGACGGTATTCCCGTCGATGGTGCAGTATCGCGACCGTATCTACGTGTTCGATGGGGTGAAGGAGCCCGAGCAGTACGGTTCGCCGCTCCCTCCAGCCGACCGACCCGACCCCAATTACACGACCGTGCCCACCTCCACCACGTTGCCCGTCGGCACGAGCGTTCCGACGGTCACCACGTTGCCCGGGTCGCCGTCGACGATCGTCGGCTCCTCCGGCGTGACCACCACCTTGCCGTGACATCATGATGGTGGGGTGACCATGTCAACAAAGGTGCCGTACGACGAATTCTCCATGTTCCACGAGAACATTGCCGAGTACGAACTGAACGTGTCGGCGCATCCAATCGTGACGCGCACCGCCGTGACGCTCGAAGACGGGCGATCGTTGAGTGCCTTGCGGTGGGGTACTTCGGCGCCCAAGGCCGTGCTCGTGCACGGCAGCGCACAGAACGCGCACACATGGGACACGGTCTGCCTGGCGCTCGGCGAACCAATCCTGGCGATCGATCTACCCGGCCACGGTCACTCCTCGTGGCGTGACGACGGTGACTACACGCCGCGCGCACTTGCCTTCGACATCGCGGTAGTGATCGAGAAACTCGCGCCGACGGCCGCCGTGGTGTGCGGGATGTCGCTCGGGGGATTGACGACGTTGTCGCTGGCGTATCAGCGTCCGGACTTGGTGTCACGGCTGGTCATGGTGGACATCACTCCGGGAGTGACGCCGGAGAAGTCCAAGTCGATCACCGATTTCGTGAACGGCCCGCAGAGTTTCGCCAGTCTCGATGATCTTCTCGCGCGAACCATCGAACACAATCCGACGCGTAGCCGGTCATCGTTGCAGCGCGGCATTCTGCACAACGCCCGACAATTGGACGACCTCAGTTGGGTGTGGCGCTACGACCGTCGAGGTCACCCGCGACGCGACCCGGGTACCAGCATCGCGGCAGGAATGTGGGACATGATCGAGCGCCTGCACTGCCCGGTCACGCTGGTGCGCGGTGGGGTGTCTCCGGTGGTCGATGATGCCGATGTCGCTGAACTGCGACGTCGACGACCGGATTCGGTGGTGCATGTCGTCGAGGGTGCCGGTCACAGCGTGCAAGGCGATCGACCGCGAGAGATGGCGACGATCCTGCGGGGCGAACTCGGGGCATGACCCCCTCCGACTCGGCTCGAGTCTCGTAGGTGTCCTATCGTCGGTGCGCATGACGCGTCGCCTTGGTCGTCCCTGCCAGAGCGATGCCGAAGACACGCGAGTACGAATCATCCGCGAGGCACGACTCGCCTTCACCACACGTGGATACGACAACACCACGAACCGGGAGATCTCGGCCGGCGCGGGAATTACCGCCGCGGCGATCTACCACTACTTTCCCTCGAAGATCGATCTTTTCGTCGCGGTTTTCGAGGACGTGCAGTCGAAGGTGTATGACGCATTCGATGCGGCCGTTGCAAAGCAGGAGACCTTCCTCGAGAAGTTCGACACGCTGTTCGACACGATGATGGATCTCGGAGACGATGATCCGATGCTCGCGAGTTTCGTTGTGGGTGTGGTGACCGAGGCGGAACATCATCCCGATTTGAGAAACGCGCTTCGGCAGGTCATTCCGCGCAACCAATCGTTCCTGACGAATCTCTGCCTCGAGGCGAAGGAGCGCGGGGAACTGCCCGAGGCTCTACCCGTTCAAACCGCGGTCGATGTGATCTCGGGAGTTCTCGGAGGTTTCGCACGACTCTCCGTCACGGTGCGCGATCGGAAACGACTTCGTTCGGTCGCGAAGGTGTACAAGAACATGGCGCGTAGCGCACTCTCGCGAACGAGCC
The DNA here is from genome assembly GCA_005793785.1 of Actinomycetota bacterium. Taxonomy (GTDB): domain Bacteria; phylum Actinomycetota; class Acidimicrobiia; order Acidimicrobiales; family Ilumatobacteraceae; genus F1-60-MAGs027. The sequence continues at coordinate 4,121 of SXPW01000060.1, forward strand.
TGTAGCCCGACGAATTACGACGACGCCGAGCGGGCGGACACGCGGTTGCGCAGCGTGTCGCTGAGCGAGAACAGCAAGCCGATCCATACCAGAAGGAATCCAGCGAAACGAGCGGAGTCGAGCTGTTCGTCGTAGGCCAGCCATCCGAGCAGGAAGTTGATGACGGGTACGAGGTATTGCAATGGCCCGATCAACGTGAGTGGAAGTCGCAATGCCGAGTGGGCGAACAATAGGAGTGGTACTGCAGTGATCAACCCGGTGAAGAGCACCAGCACGATTTCGGTCGTCGATGCGGTGGCTGGTATGCCTGCGTCACGCGAGAAACTCCAGGCGACCAGAAGCACCGCCGGCGGCAACAGCACGATGGTCTCCGCGGTGAGGCTCTCCACTGGCTTCAGTGGCACCTGCTTCTTCAACAGTCCGTATGCCGCCCACGATGCGGCGATGGCCAAGGCGATGACCGGTGGCCTGCCGTAGGAGACGGTGAGCACCGCGACGGCGGCGACGGCAAACACGAGTGCAATCCGTTGTTTCGAGCGCAAGTGTTCGCCGAGGACGAATACGCCGATTACCGAAGTCAAGAGCGGCGCGATGAAGTAGCCGAGCGCCGTTTCCATCACGTGCTCGTTGACCACCGCCCACACGTAGAGGGTCCAGTTGGTCACGAGCAGTACGGCCGCCATGCTCACGCGAAGCAGCATTCGCGGCTGGGTGAGCGCTGCGATGACCGGCTTCATGCTTCGTTGCACGGTGACAACCGCCAACAACAACACCACTGCGGTGACGATGCGCCAGCCAATCAATTCGAATGCGTCGAAGTCGTCGAGCAACTTCCAATAGATGGTGATGATTCCCCACATCAAGTACGCGGAGAGACCGCTCATCACGCCGGCACGTGCGTGCTGTGCCGAACCGTCACTCATGCCAACGACCGACCCTAATCACTTCGGTAGGCTCAACTCAGTGATGAGCGACGCTCGCAGCGTGCCAGACCACCTCGCAGCGCTCGCCGAATCCCTTCGATCGGCTTCGCTGCGCGAATTGTTCGCCTCGGACCCGCAACGTGCGGAATGGCTCTCCCGCAAGGTGCAACTCGGAGACTCCGAGCTGCTGGTCGACTTCTCGAAGCAGACTTTGAATCGCGACGTGGTCGACGCACTGGTGGCGGAGGCCGAGACTCGCGGAGTGCGGCGATTGCTCGCCGACATGATCGCCGGAAGAGCAATCAACTCCACCGAGAACCGTGCGGTCACGCACATGGCCATGCGAGCAAGCAGCGAGGCCACTGCGCCGATCGAACTGCAAACGACTGCCGCCGACATGATTCGGCATCTGGACGCTGTCGTCGCCGCTGTGTCGAAGTCGATCACCCATGTGGTGAACATCGGCATCGGAGGTAGCGACCTTGGTCCCGCGCTGTTGTGCGATGCGTTGGGTGCCATGCGCCCCGCTGCTCGCGAGGTGCGATTCGTCTCCAATATCGATCCGGTCGACCTCGACCGTGCACTGGTTGGGTTGACCGCACGTCACACCATATTCATCGTGTGCTCGAAGTCGTTCGGTACCGGTGAGACGCTGGCCAACGCCCGGCGTGCGCGCGCCTGGCTGGTTGCCGGCGGTGTCACGGCGGTGGCAGACCACGTGATAGCGGTGACGGCCCAGCCCGAACGCATCGCGGCGACCGGCCTCGAAGTGGGTCACGTGCTCTCGATGCCCGACAGCGTCGGGGGAAGATATTCGGTGTCTTCGGCGGTGTCGGTATCGGTGGCGCTCGCCTTCGGCAGCGGTGCACTACGCGAGATTCGCGACGGCATGCGCATGATGGACGAACACTTCGTCACCGCTCCGATGCATGACAACGCCCCGATGTTGCTCGGTCTGATCTGGTGGTGGAACGCAACGGTGCTCGGTCACCCGAGTGTGGCGGTGGTGCCGTACTCGCGGGTCCTCGGGCTCCTGCCGGGTTACCTCCAACAGCTCATCATGGAGAGCAACGGCAAATCGGTCGATCGCAGCGGATCGCCGGTGTCGACGACATCGCCCGTGGTGTGGGGATCCATCGGCACCAACGCCCAACACGCCTTCTTCCAACTGTTGCACCAAGGCACCCACGTGGTCCCCGTCGACTTCGTCTCCCACAGTGCATCATTGGGCTCCGCCGAGCATGATCATGATGCGCTGGTGGCGAACATGTTCGCCCAAGCACAGGCGCTCGCCTTCGGCGTGGCGCAGGGTGAGGTCGGTGGCGAGCCGTCGTTGCGTGCGCACCGCGCCACACCCGGCAACCGTCCGAGCACGACGATGTTGTTTTCGCGCCTGACCCCGGGCGCGATTGGGGCCCTGGTGGCGTTGTACGAACACGCCACCTTCGTGCAAGGGGCGATGTGGAATGTGAACAGTTTCGATCAGTGGGGTGTCGAATTGGGAAAGAGCCTCGCCGTGCAGGTGCTGGCGGACATGAACGGCACACCGTCGGCCAGTCACGATGCGTCCACCAAGCGACTCCTCGAGCAACATCGCTCGTGGCGTAACGAGCGCTGACTACACTCGGAAGCCCCGTGCCGAAGAAGTCGCCACAACGCTCCACCGCCAAGGCGCCGTCGCGAATCAATGCCGCGGAGCGAATGCTGAACCTGCTCGCGTTGTTGTCGGCACGAACCCAACCAATCACCCTCAAGCAGATTCGCGCCGAACTCGCCAACCAGTACAGCGAGGACAACGAGGCTGCGCGAGCCCAGTTCGAACGTGACAAGTCCGACCTGCGGGCGCTCGGGATCCCCATCGAGGGCTCGGTGCTCGGGGGAGCCCAGGCGGGGGAAACCGCATACAGCGTGAATCGCAACAGTTACGAGTTGAGCGACATGGGCTTCACCCCCGAGGAACTGCAGGCGCTCCAGGTGGCCGCAGCCATCGTGCACCTCGGCGCCCAGGAAGGCGAACAAGCACTGTGGAAGCTCGGTGCCGAGCGCGTGAACCCGAAGATCGGACCACGAGCGACGATCGGTTTCACCGATCCGCACCTCAACGTGATCCTCGAAGCCATCAGCAAGCGTGCACCACTGACGTTCATGTACAAGGGCGAGGAACGTTCCGTCGACACGTACGGCATGCTGGCGCGTCGTGGATTCTGGTATCTCATCGGTCACGACCACCTGCGCAACGCACAGCGAGTGTTTCGAGTCGACCGAATCGAGAGCGAGATTCGAATGGGGAAGGGCAATTCGTACGTCATTCCCAAGGGACTCAACATCGCCAAGTCGGTGCCGACCGATCGTCAGATGATGGCGTCGGGCGATTACGAACATTCGACCGCGCACGTACGTGTCGACGCGTCGCTGGTGCGCATCGTGACGCGTGAATTCGGGGAGACGGCCAAGATCAGCGACGAAGCCGATGGCTCGGCGGTGTTCGAGGTGCCGTGCAGCAACGGTTACGCGTTCCGGCTTTGGCTCTTCGCCATGGTCGACAAGGCGGAGGTCGTATCTCCACCCGAGGTGCGCGACATGGTGGTGCGTTGGTTGGACGACCTGGCGGAGAGTGCGTGATGGCAAAGAAGCGATCGACGAAGCGCAAGGCTCCCCGCAAGACAAAGCAGCAGTCGACGTCTCGCAAGTCGACGAAGCGCACCGTTTCGCGCGCTGCTTCACGCACCGTTTCACGCTCTACCGCGAAACGTCCGTCGAAGCGGCGCGGACCGCGGAGTGCTTCCGAGCGTGTCGCCGGACTGCTCGTTCTCCTGCCGTGGCTCATGAAACGAAAGCGTGTCCGGTTGTCGGAGGTCGCCAAGCAATTCCGCATGAGCGAGGAAGATCTGGTTGCCGACATTCAAATGGCGGCAGTGTGCGGTGTACCGCCGTACACGCCCGACGCCCTCATCGACGTGTTCATCGACGACGGTTGGATCGTCGCCGAAGTTCCCAACTTCTTCACCCGACCACTCCGACTCACGAGTGCCGAGATGTACGCGGTGGTGGCGATGGTGCGAGCCGCACAAAAGTTGCCCGGCGCGCCGGAGCGAAGCGTGTTGGCACGCGCGGTGGCCAAGCTGGCGCGCCTCGCCCCCGAGGCGGTGGACGCCCCCATCCACATCGACCTGCCCGATGAACCCCACCTCGAGGACCTGCGCGCCGCCCAAGCGGATTCGGCCGAGCTGCGCATCGAACACATGAACCCCTCGACCGCGGAGGTCAAACAGCGAACCATACGCGTGGTGCGAATCTTCAGCGACCATGGTCACTGGTACGTCATGGCCGACGACGACAAGTCGGGGGCGATTCGTAACTTCCGAGTCGACCGAATTCAATCCATCGTGCGGACGGGCAAGGTGTACAACCAGGCCGATGTCGCCAGTCGGGTCGACGACGACGGTGAACGTGGATGGTTCGGCAGTGACCTCGAACTCGTCACGCTGCGGGTGCGGGGCGACGCAACGTGGATTGCCGAGGCGTACCCCACCGTCTCACGAACGCAGAACAAGGACGGGTCCATCGACGTCTCGTTGCGCATCACCTCCGAACATTGGCTCTCGCGCCTGCTCCTGCGAGGCGGTCGCAACGTGCAAGTGATCGAACCAGCGAAGTACGTCGACCTGTCTCGCCGAACTGCACGAGCCGTTCGCGCGAAATACGCACAGCCCCGCGGCTGACTTCGAACCTCAGCCGAAGAAGGGCACCAGCGCACCGTACGTGCCGATGCGGTGCGCTGCAAGCAAGTCGGGGAGCACGGCCGCGGTGAGTTGGGAGTCGGCGAGTGCATCGTGCGGACGGTCGGTGGACTTCCCGAATCTCGCCGCGACGTCCTTCAGTTTGTGCGACATGGTGCGCTGCGGATCGAGTTTGCGCGACATGTTGAGTGTGCAGAGCGGTCCGGTCAATTTGAGCGGTACCTCCAGTCGAATGGAATCGGAGCGCAGGAATCCCACGTCGAACCTCGCGTTGTGCGCGGTGAACACGCAGCCGCCGATGAGCACGTTCAACATTTCCATCGCCTCGCGTGGTTTCATCCCGCCGCGGAGTTGACGTCGGGTGATTCCGTGGATGTGGAACGCGCCGACGTGCCCGAAGCCCCAGGTGAGTCTGCGCAGGTACGTGACGAACTCGTGCTCGGTGGTGCCGTCACCGCGAACGACCACCACACCGATCTGCAGCACCCGATCGTCGTCGGTGGAGAGACCGGTGGTTTCGGTGTCGACCACGGCGAATCGCACACGGTCGATTGGCGTGTCTGGGTCGAGGGTCATGTGTGGTGTTTGGACGTGATTATTCGGTCGATTCGTGCGTCTCGCGCAGGATTGCGGCACCGAGCCGGTTGGCGGTGAGCGGTCCGAGGATCGTCGCCAACGCCTCCAACGTGCGGGGTCGATCCTTGACGATGCGGGAGATTTCTTCGTCGCTCAAGATTGCTTCAGGCATGGTGAAGTTGGTGCGGGCGATCCCATCACGCACGTCGTTGAGTCGTCGTCGCAGATCGCGCTCGGCCAATACCAGCGGGTGTGGTGGGGCGGTACGGCGCGGTCGTTCCGTCGGCGTAGCGGTCGCACCGCGACGCTCCACGGCGTCGGGTAGCGATACGAAGTAGGGGCTCGCGGTGGTGAGGCGCCCCTTGCGGCGTCGCGCGCGCACCACCGTGAGATGATCGGCGGCCCGTGTGCAGGCGACGTACGCCAGGCGTGACTCCTCGTCGAGTTGTTCGGGCGTGGCCGCCGAGGAGTGCGGCATCAGTCCGCGTTCGGCGCCGACGATCACCACGTGGGAAAATTCGCGACCCTTCGCGCCGTGAAAGGTCAGGAGTTCGACACCGTATTGCTCGGGGCTCGCGGTGCTCGCCCGAAGAAAAACGGCAGCACTGCGTCCGTCGACCACACCGGTGGAACTGCTGCGCATGAAGGCCTGCACCTGTTCGGCGACGATTCGTTCATCACCGTCGGTTGACTCGACGATGACGTCGGCCGCCCACACCGTGAGGTCGTGACGGGTACGACATTCGGCGACCTCGTCGATGGCGTTGGTTCGCATTGCACTGGCCCGTCGTGATGCCACGGGAACCCCACAATTGGTGAGGGACCGTTCGATTGGTTCCAGTTGGACGTTCGTACGTGCGAGTACCGCGAACGACGGGTCGAATCCGACGCGAACGTGCTGTTCGGCAAGCCGCCGGACGACGTCGATCTCCTCGTATTCGTCGTCGACCTCCACGTACTCGACCGGCACACCCGACGCCCGTCTGGAACGAACGTTGAGCGTCGCGCCGCTCGCCACGTGCGTCGCCACCTCCAGCACTTGTGGCGTGCACCGGTAGTTGTTGGGGAGCGAGAGCACGGTGGGTTGACCGAAGACATCCGGCAAACTGGCGAACAACGCGGGGTCGGCACCGTTCCATCCGTAGATCGCCTGCATCGGATCGCCGACGATGAACACGTCGCTGCGGTTTCCGCGCAGTGCCTCGAGGAAGGAGAACTGGAGTGGGTTCATGTCCTGGGCTTCGTCCACGAAGAAGTGTCGGAATCGAAACCGCGTTGCGGCCGCGAAGTCGACACGATCGTTGATGGCGCGGGTGGCCAACGAGATGAGATCGTCGAGATCGACCACTCCCCGTTGTTGTTTGATCTTCTCGTACGCGCGGTACGCCACGGCAATCTGTTCGAGTGCGATGGCGGGTTTGCGTTGCGCACGCGACGCCTCGGCTTCGTACCGCTCGGGCGACACCATTCGCGCATGCGCCCAGTCGATCTCCGCGAGGACTGCGCCGCTTCGTCGACCCAACTTGTTTTCACCGAGCGCCTGATCTAGCAACGAGGTGCGATTGCCCACCACGGAGGGAAGTTGTGCCGAGGTATCGGCGGCTCGCCGACGCAACAACGCGAGGGCGACTGAGTGGAACGTTCCGATGGTGGGTTGATCGGTGTCGTCGGCCCGGTCGTGTCGCGTGACGCCGAGGGATCGCAGGCGCCTGCGCATTTCCGAGGCGGCTTCGCGAGTGAACGTGATGGCGAGGACACGCGACGGGTCGGCGGTGCCCTGCGCGATACGCCAGGCGATTCGATGGGTGAGTACGCGTGTCTTTCCCGAACCGGCACCGGCGTGAACGATGGTGGCGCTCGGCGCACAGGTGACCGCCCGTCGTTGATCGTCGTCGAGTTCGGCGAGCAACGCGTCGGGATTCACTGGTGGCAGGCTACGACAGCGGTGTTGCAAGCGACGCGCCGTCGGCTGCTCGCACCCGAATGGCGAGCGATGTGCCCGAGTCGCGGCTGATCGTGGCCTCCGAGTCGGAGAGAATCACCACGCAACCGCCGAATCCGCCACCAGTCATTCGCACCCCGTGCACGCCGGGCACCCGCGCGAAGTGGTCGACCGCGGCATCCATCGCCGGGGTGGAGGTTGCAAAGTTGCGACTGAGACTGCGATGACTCTCGTACATGAGTCGTCCCGCGTCACGAGCATCTCCGTGCGCGAGTGCAGCGGCGAAGGCGCGAACTCGTTCGTTCTCGCTCACCACGTGTTGTGCCCGCGCTCGAACGATGTCGTCCTTGATGTGCCGGACGGTGGTGGTATCTGCGAGTCGCAGCGGACCGACCTCGCGCTCCGCCATCGCGCATTGTTGAACGCGAGCCGGATACTCGC
>SXPW01000061.1 GCA_005793785.1 Actinomycetota bacterium
TAGGAGCGGCGCGATGAAGAGCACAATCGCGGCAGTTGTTGCAGGTTCGTTGATCGGGCTTGGAGTGTTCATGGCAAGCGCAGCATGGCGTGGCACGTTGCGACTGTCCCGTCGCGCGGATGATGAGGCATCACTCCGCCAAGGCATCTTGCGAAGTCGGTACGTTCGATTCGGGCTCGTCGGAATCGGGGCGCTCATCGGTACGTGGTCGCTCACTGGATGGACGTTCGCAGCGATGACCATCGCCGCAGTGGTGACCATGGCGGGTATTGCAGCGAGCCGTCATCGTCTTCGTCGCGATGAACGAGTGCTTGTTGAGGCAGTGGCGGTCTGGACGGAGCAATTGCGCGACACGCTGGCTGGAAGCAACGGACTCGAGCAGACCATCGTCGCTACCTCCGGTCATGCCCCGGTGCCATTGCGGGCTCCGTTGGAGCGACTGGTTGCTTCGATGTCGTACGTACCCGTCGCTCAGGGTTTGACGAGATTCGCCCGTGATGTCAACCACCCAACCGCAGATTTCGTCGTCGCAGCACTGTCGACGGCAGCCACTCGTCAAGTCCGCGAATTGGGGGCTCTACTCGGTCACCTCGCTTCGTGCGCACGTGACGAAGCGAGGATGCATACACGTATCTGGGTGGGTCGTTCCCGCACACGAAGTGCCGTGCGAATCATCGCATCGGTCGTGGTGGTGTTCGTTGGTGGACTCGTTGTATTGAGCCCCGAGTACCTGGCGCCGTATCGCACTTCAGAAGGTCAGTTCGTCCTGTCCGGTGTGGTGCTGCTGTTCTTCGTTGCGTTGCTCGGCATGCAGAAACTCTCCGTCGTTGCCGCTCCCGACCGGTTCGTTGGTCGACGATCCGAGGTGCGCACGTGATGCCGATGATTGCGTTGCTGGGGTGTCTAGCTGGCTCTGGACTTGCGCTGATTGTGATTCCAACGGTTGGTACCGAGCTACGCGACCGCATTGCAGGACTCGTCGCCGTGGGCCGAAAGGCTGCCCACGCACGTGCGGCACGTTCACATTCGAGCGACCTAGCCGTCGTCGGTTGGACACCAACCGACCTCGTGACCAGACAGCTGATTGGTGTCGTCGTTGGTGCCACGGTGGGCGCAATGCTGTATTCCGTCGTTGGTCAGGGAGTGGCCGTCGTCATCGCCGTGACTGCGGGTGGTGGGTTGGGTTTCGTCATCCCAATCTCGTTACTGCGAACCTCGGCACGAAAACGCCGTAGGAGTTTCGTCCACGCATTCTCTGCGTATCTTGACTTGGTCAATGTGCTCCTCGCCGGAGGTGCGGGAATAGAAACGGCTCTGGTAGCTGCGGCAGAGGCAGGTGACGGATGGGCGTTTGGTGCCCTTCGGTCGTGCGTGTCACGAGCCCGACTCTCTCGACGGTCACCGTGGGGTGAACTGCGCGACTTGGGAACCCGGTGGGAAATCGGCGAGGTGGTGGAGGTGGCAGGAAGCATGAATTTGTCCGGCGAGCACGGTGCTCGAATTCGAACCTCATTGGCTGCTCGTGCCGACTCGATTCGATCACGACAGGTGTCTGAGATCGAAGCGATGGCCCAGTCGGCCACGGAGCGAATGGGAGTCCCCGTGATGATGCTCTTCGTTGGGTTCATGGTGCTCCTCGGTTACCCCGCCTTACAAACGGTGGTGATGAACATGTGAGAAGACATCGACATTTTTTCGATGCTCGGCACACAGCTTGTCGAGAGCAACCGGATATCCAAACAAGATTCTTCAAGTCAGAAAGGATTACTGATATGTCAACCATCCGTCAAACATGGGAGTACTACGCAACTCGACTCCGCGCGTCGCTCGCAACCGACCATGATCGCGGTGAAGTCAGCGCGACCACGGTCGTGATGGCAGCCGCTCTCATCGCGTTGGCACTCTTCGTCGGCGCCACCATCACGAGCCGAGTTCGTGACAAAGCAAATTCACTCGATCTCGACTAGGGCTCGCGCCGACCACGGCGAGGTCACCATCGAGACCGTGATTTTGGTCCCGGCCGTTATCTTCGTCGTGCTCCTGGTGGTGCAGGCTGCGGTGGTTCTTCATGGCATCAATGTTGCCCACCACATCGCTGGACAGGGTGCTATGACGGCGGCTCGTCATGGTTCGTCGCTGGAACAGGCAATCGTCTCGATCTCCACTTCGGCGGAAGCAGTCGGCGCACGACTGGCAGGACCACCACTGGTGTCCACGAGTCAAGATGACGTGACGGTTCGAGTCTGGGTGGTGCTACCGCAGGCCATTCCATTGTTCGCCGAGCAGGTGTCGCGCGAGGTGACGGTCCCCAGGGAGCGGTACGTCCCGTACGGGGATCGATGATGTTGCGAACCACGTGGCTCCAGTGAGGTCGCCGTACCGGTCGGACCGGGGTTCGGTCAGTGTCGAGGCGGTGCTCTTGGCCCCCGTGTTGGTGGCCATTGCACTATTCGTGGTGCACCTCGGTCGAATCGGAGCTGCCAATACTCGGTTGGTCGCCGCGGCCGATCATGCTGCTCGTGCGGCATCGCTGGTGCATCCACGATCCATGGAGGGCGTTGCTCGCAACGCGGCGCTGGAGAATTTGCTTCGGAACGGACTTTCCTGCGAGTCGGTGACGGTCGACGTCATGGTGCCGAGAACTTTGGAACCGCGCATCGTGCAGGTCGAGCTCGCATGCGTTCTTGATCGGAGTGGGCTTGCACTCCTTGCACCACTACCGCGACGTTTGGAGGCCTCATCTTCGGAGGTTGTTGATCGCTGGCGGGTGGACTCGTGAGTGGCTTCGTCGTCAGTGTATTTGCTGGACTGATTGCACTTTCGGCGCTCGTCTTTGATGGAGCGCGGTTGCTGGCACATCGGGCTGCTCTGGACGACCATGCAGCGAACGCCGCACGTGCGGCCGCGCAGGAAATCGTCGATATTCGACTCGGTAACGAACGAATCGACCCCGAGGCGGGGAGTTTGGCGGCGCATCGGTATCTGGCATCACATGACTTGGTGGGCAGCGTCAAAATCGATGGACTTTCCGTCGAGGTGACCGTGGTCCGCACGGTACCGGTGACGTTGCTGTCACTCGTTGGTGTGGATGAACAAGTCGTGGCCACGACGCGCGCCGTTCAGGTCGTGGACGAATGACGGTAACGAGGCATCGCCAGATTCGCGTCGCGCTGCTGAACGTCCTTGGCTCAGTGATTGCTGGGCTTTCGATGGTCGCAGTCGGCCTCGGACCAGGACGAATCGGATCCGACATCGTCGGCTGGGTGATGAGGAGTGAGTTCGCTGGACCTCAGGAGCAAACGACGATGTTCCTGGCTGGAGTGGTGTGGATAGTCGTGTTCTTGTGGGCATTGGTTGCCTTGCGACAGCTCGTGAAACTCTCGAGCGAGATCCTTCGGGCGCTCGTTGCGTTCTCCGGTGCACGTGGTGGCGCGGGAAGAGTGCGGCTCGTGTTGACGTTCCTGTTGGGAATCGCCTTCTCCCGACTGCCGTCGGTTCTGCCAGCAGTAGTAGTTGAGCAAGCAGATTCGAATCAGTTACCGACCAGACCTGCTCGCGAAACCAGTCTCCTACCGGCGTTGGCTTCAGCAGGCTTGGCAATCGGCATTAGTACGAAAGTCGAGCGTGAGCGCACGACGATGTTGAGTGATGCGCCACTCACCGCGCGAATTCGTCGACCAACTGGCGCGTCCCTGTCGCGTGGAATCGCCACGTTTGAGCGAGCCAGGGAGTGGGGGACCATCCCTACCAAGTCCGACGCCATGCTGGTACCTGTTGGGGTGGCCGACACCCAACTCGTCTATCTCTCGCTGCAAAGAGGCGATTACGTCGCGGTGGAGGCTCCGGTCGAACAATCGAGTTCGGTCCTCCGGCACTTGTTGAACACGATTGCGCTGGCGCCGTGGCTCGGGGACACCCACGTGGTGATCTGTGGCCTACATTCTTCGGACGTCATCAACTCGGCGAATGTTTCCGTCGTCAGCGACCCTCGCGAGGCCGTGTCCCTGTCATCGCGATTGCACGCGACGTCGCCCAATGCAACGCTGTTTGTGATCGCTGGGGCACCGTCCAAAGAGTACGAATCTCTTGTTCAATTGGGTATCACCGTCATCACTGGCGGCACATCTGAATCTGTCGTTGAACGTACGGAATTGAGATCACCCACCGTTCGAATTTCGCGCCTCGACCGTGCGTGGCGAGTCGAACCACAGGATCAATTTTTCTGTCCGTATGGGGTAACTCCCGAGGAAGCCGAAGACTTCCGCACGATGTTGCGTGACATGACCGTGATTGAGACCGACCATGGCGCTGAAAAAATTCATCCAGGACGATTGCAGGACTCACCGGTAATACAGGTGCGCACACTCGGCCCAGTTGAAGTGGTGTCAATGAATGGCGATGAGATGATTTTTCGAAAGTCGAAGTCGGTGGAACTGCTCTGCTGGTTGTGCTTTCATCGGGAGCGACCTACCGTCTCGGCGGCCCGCACCGCTCTGTGGGAGGTGAATGTTGAAGACGCCACCTTTCACAATGTGTTGTCCGAACTGCGTCGTGGTCTGACCTCGGCTGGTCACCGCGACATGGTCCGACGAATCTCCAAACAGCGCCTCCACATTCACGATTTGGTGAGCACCGATGTGGACTCGCTTCGGAGTGCGTTGGTTGGTGCGGTGGAAGTTCGTTCGGAATCCGCCGTTCGGTTGTTGAAAAGTGAGTTGGACCGCGTACGAGGCTTGCCGTTCGCCGGCGAATCCTACGCATGGGCGGACGCCGAAGGAATCACTTCGACGACGGTGTGGTTGGTAACGCGAGCCATCGAGGTGA
>SXPW01000062.1 GCA_005793785.1 Actinomycetota bacterium
CGGCAACCTCCACCGACTCGTGGGTGAAGCGCCACAGGCCCAGGCCGTACCGACCGAACGATGTGGCCATGGTCTTGTCCGTCATACGAGCAATACTGCTCGCAGCGACGATGTCAGGTCAGGAACAGCCGCTCGTGGAGCCGCAGTCGCCGCAAACGTGGCACGCGCCGGCTCGACGCATGTTGGACGAGCCGCATGCCGAGCAGATTGCGCCGGTACGGGCCGACTTCGACTCACCATGGCCGTACGCACCCGAAGCCATGCCGGCAGCGAGTTCGTCCGCCGACGGAATGGTCTTGGGGTCGGCGAACACGTCGGTGCCTTGCATCGTGTCGACCGCGGTCTCCTCGACGCCTGGCAATGTCGGTTGCATGCGCTCTTCGCGGGTGAAGATGCCCAATTCCGCACGCTCGGCCGGGGTCATGTACTCCACCGCCAGGCGACGGAACAGGTAGTCGATGATCGACGACGCCATGCGAATGTCCGGGTCGTCGGTCATGCCTGCCGGCTCGAAGCGCGTGTTGATGAATGCCTCGACGAACGCATGGAGCGGTACGCCGTACTGCAGTCCGTACGACACGCTCTTGGCGAAGGAGTCCATGATGCCCGCGAGGGTGGAACCCTGCTTGGACACCGTGAGGAAGATTTCACCCGGGCGACCGTCTTCGTACTCGCCGACGTTGGCGAAACCCTTGCAGTCCGCGACGCGGAACTCGAAGGTGCGACCGCGACGCGAACGTGGCAGCTTCTGACGAATCGGCTGACTGACAACACGCTCGATCACGCGCTCAACGGTGGTCGTCGCCGCGTTGTCGGTCTTGTCATCGTCCTTCTTCATCGTGGAGAGCGGTTGACCCACCTTGCAGTTGTCGCGGTAGATGGCCACGGCCTTCAGACCGAGCTCCCATGACAACATGTGGATCTTCTCGATCTCTTCGATCGTGGCTTCCTCCGGCATGTTGACCGTCTTGGAGATCGCACCCGACAGGAACGGTTGCACCGCACCCATCATGCGCACGTGACCTTCGTAATGGATGACGTTGTCACCCATCGAGCAGGCGAATGCGGCGAGATGCTCGGGTCGCAGGTCGGGTGATCCGACGATGGTCTTGTTCGTATCGATGTGGGCGACGATGCGATCGGCAACCGGCTTTTCGTAGCCGAGCTTCTTCAACGCGCGCGGCACCGTCTGGTTGACGATGGTCATGTTGCCACCACCGACGAGTTTCTTGAACTTCACGAGTCCGAGATCAGGCTCGATACCAGTCGTGTCGCAGTCCATCATGAGACCGATGGTGCCGGTCGGCGCAAGCACGGTGGCTTGGCTGTTGCGCACACCGTACTCCTCACCGTCACGCACGGCAGCGGCCCACGATGCGGTTGCCGCTTCGACCAGGTCAGGCTGCACCACGTCGGTGTTGTCGATTTCCTTGTCCGCATCGCGGTGCATGCGCAACACGTTGAGCATGTAGCGCTCGTTCGCCGTGAAACCGGCGAACGGTCCCATGCGGCTGGCGATGCGTGCGCTCGTGGCGTACGCATGACCGGTCATCATCGAGGTGAGGGCCGCCGCCCACGCGCGACCGCCCGCGGAGTCGTACGGCATGCCGAGCGCCATCAGCAAGGCGCCGATGTTGGCGTAGCCGAGACCCAATTGACGGAAGAGTCGGCTGTTCTCTGCGATCTTCTCGGTCGGATAGTCGGCGTTACCGACGAGGATCTCCTGTGCGGTGAACATGACCTCGATGGTGTGGCGGTAGGCCTCCACGTCGAAGGTGTCGTCGTCGTTCAGGTACTTGAGCAGGTTGATCGACGACAGGTTGCACGCCGAGTTGTCGATGTGCATGTACTCGCTGCACGGGTTGGAGCCGTTGATGCGGCCGGCCGCGTGGGCGGTGTGCCACTTGTTGATGGTGGTGTCGAATTGCAAGCCCGGGTCGGCACATTCCCACGACGCGGTGGCGATCTGTCGCCACAGGTCCCGTGCCTTGATGGTTCGTACCGTGCGACCGTCCTTGACTGCCTTCAGGTCCCAATCGCGATCTTCCTTGACGGCCTGCATGAAGTCGTCGGTGACGCGGACGGAGTTGTTGGCGGTCTGGTACTGCACCGAGAACGAGTCGGAGCCGTCGAGGTCCATGTCGAATCCGGCGGCCGACAACGCGCGGGCCTTCTTTTCCTCGCGGGACTTGCACCAGATGAATTCCTCGACGTCGGGATGATCAACGTTGAGGATGACCATCTTGGCGGCGCGACGGGTCTTGCCACCCGACTTGATGGTGCCGGCGGAGGCGTCGGCTCCGCGCATGAATGAGACGGGGCCGGATGCGGTACCGCCGCCCTTCAGCGTTTCGGCGCTGCTGCGAATGGCCGACAGGTTGATGCCCGAACCGGAGCCGCCCTTGAAGATGATGCCTTCTTCGCGATACCAGTTGAGGATGCCGTCCATGGTGTCTTCGACGGAGAGGATGAAGCACGCACTCGCCTGTTGTGGCACGCCCTTCACGCCGATGTTGAACCACACCGGGCTGTTGAAGGCTGCCCGCTGGGTGACGAGGATGTACTTCAGTTCGTTGCGGAAGGCCTCGGCCTCGGCCTCGTCGACGAAGTAACCGCCCTGGATACCCCAATTGGCGATGGTGTCGGCGACGCGATCGATGACCTGACGCAGCGACGTTTCACGCTCGGTCGTACCAGGTGTGCCACGGAAGTACTTCTGCGCGACGATGTTGGTGGCATTGAGTGACCACGAGTCGGGGAACTCGACGTCGCGTTGTTCGAAGGCGACACTGCCGTCCTTCCAATTGCTGATTCGCGCGTCGCGCTTTTCCCAACGAACCATGTCGTAGGGGTGAACGTCAGGTTGCGTGAAGTGACGTTGGATGCCGATCGAGAGACGCTCCGGTGCGATGGACATTGCATTGCCTTTCGTAGTAGGTGGGGACTTGTTCTAGTTGATGATTCTTCGATATCGGTGGACTGATGACGAGGGGGACTGACCACCATAGTGGTTCAGCCCGAAACCACTAGGGATGGTAGAAAACAGCCCGAAATTGAGGTTCCGCCCACAACCGGTAGTAACAGCCTACAGCGTTGAAATTCGATTTGCTGGCGATTTTTCGACCGAGTGACGAAAAAGTTACGCCGTTGCAACAGTCGCCGCGACCGACACGGGAATTGCGTTGAGTACGGCGTTGCCTGAGAGCGGATCGATCGCCTCATGATCGGTGAGCACGTTGGAATTCACGCCCGCATGCTCGTGCGCCACCGATTGTTTGGTGCCCTGCACGTCGTGGCCCCATCCATGGGGCAGGCTCACGACGCGCGGTCTGATGGCATCGGTGATTTCCGCCGGTGCAACGACACTGCCGACTCGACTCGTCACTCGCACGGGCGCTCCTTCGGTCACACCGAGCCGGGCGGCGTCATCGGGATGGATTTGCAGGGTGCATCGCGGCTTACCCTTCACCAGCACACGGATGTTGTGCATCCATGAGTTGTTCGACCGCAGGTGCCGCCGACCCACGAGCAACATGGCGTCGGGATCGCCGTTGAGCGAAGCCGCGAGGCGCGGCACATCGCCCAGCAACTCGGGTGGTGCGAGTTCGATCTTCCCGCTCGGGGTACGCAACACCTCGGGCACGCGTGGGATGAGTGCGCCGAAATCCAAACCGTGCGGATGCTGCTTCAGTTTCTTCAAGGTGACACCGTCGGGCCGCACACCGAAGCCGTCACCGAAGGGTCCGATGCGCAGGAAGAGGTCGAGCATGCGGTCGGGTCCGCGCAACGAACCGTTGTCCGAGCCGCTCAACGCGTCGTAGATGTCGTCGGCGTTGCGACCCGCAATCACACAGGTTTCGTCGCGCACCGTGGATTCGATCAGCGATCGAATGGTGACCTCGTCGACCGTCGCCGGATCGGCATCGGCACCGAGACCTTGGGCGACGGCGGCCAGTTTGGCGAGTATCTCCCATTCGTCCGGGGTTCCGGCGGGCAGGTCGAATACGGGCGGGCTGTAGTTGGCGACGCTGCGCAGCCCGAAGTTGAGCAATGCCAGGTCGTAGTGGCTGCGATACAAGTGCGAGGGCGCAGGCAGGATGACATCGGCATGACGTGAGGTCTCGTTGAGATAGATGTCGACGCTCACCATGAAGTCGAGCGAATCAAGCGCCGCATCGAGCTGACTGCTGTTGGGTGTGGAGAGAACGGGATTGCCGCCGACCACCACCATGGCGCGAATCTGTCCATTTCCCGGGGTCGTGATCTCCTCGGCCATGAGGGCGGCCGGGTATTCGCCGAGTGCCTCTGGGAAACCCCGCACACGGGTCTTGCCCCGACCGGTCTTGAAGCCCTTGCCGATGCCCTTCTTGCCCCGGGTGGTGGGGCTCGCAGCGACCGGCAACGGGAACATCGCTCCCCCGACGATGTCGAGATTGCCCGTCACCGTGTTGAGCACATCCACCAACCACGACGCCGTCGTGCCGAAACTCACCGTGGTGGTGCCGATGCGGCCGTACACCGCGGCGCGCTCGGCCGCGCACAATTCGAGGGCGATTCGACGGATGGTTGCGGCGTCGATGCCGACCACTCGTTCGACCGCCTCCGGAGTGAATTGGGCGAGAGCCACCTTCACTTCCTCCATGCCGTTGACGTGTCCGGCGAGATGCGCTCCGATGTCGGCGCGACCGGCGGCGAACACCGCTTGCACCATCGCCGCGAGGAGCAGTGCGTCGGTGCCGGGACGTATCGGCAACCACTCGTCGGCGGACTCGGCGGTTCGACTTCGTCGCGGATCCACCACGATGATGCGACCGCCACGTGCGCGGATCGCTTCCAATCGTCCGGGCCAGTCCGGCGCCGTGGCGAGACTGCCGTTGCTCGCGTACGGGTTCGCCCCGAGCATCAACAACATGTCGGTGCGATCGAGGTCGGGGACGGGAACCGATACTGCGGTACCGAACATGAAACCCGCGGACACCTGCTTGGGTACCTGATCGACGCTGGAAGCGCTGAAGCGTTGGCGACTGCCGATGGCCGTCAGCAGCACTCGGTTGAACGTCATCGCCGACAAGTTGTGGGCGCCGGGATTGCCGAGGTACGTACCGATGGATTCGCGTCCGTGGGTGGCGATGACGGCGGAGAGCCCTCGGTCGACCTCGGCCCAGGCTTCGTCCCACGTGACTGCGACGTGCGTGCCGTTGCGTTTCACCATCGGCTGTCGCAGACGATCGGGGTCCTCATGCAACTGCTTGAGCGTGGAACCCTTCGGACAGATGTATCCCTTGGAAAAAACGTCGTTCATGTCGCCACGGATGCGGGCAACCGTTTCGTCGCGAACGGTGATCTCGAGTCCGCAGCCGGCCTCACACAGCGGACAGGTGCGAATCGCGATGCGCTCGGTCATCGTGTCACCGCTTCTTGCGCGGCTTGGCCGCTGTTCGTTTTTCGAGCATGGTGATTTCTCGCTTGAAGTCGGAGGCTTCGTCGAAGCCTTTGTACACGCTGGCGAAGCGGAGGTATGCGACCTCGTCCAATTTGCGCAAGCGTTCGAGCACCGCCTGGCCGACTTGGGAACTCGTCACGTCGCCACCAGTCAAGCGCATGGCGTCCTCCACTTGCTCGGCCAATTCGGTGAGATTCTCGAGCGTGACGGGTCGACCCTTGGTGGCGGATTCCAAACCCATCACGATCTTGCTGCGGTCGAACGGCTCCTTGTCACCACTGCGTTTCAAAACGTACAC
>SXPW01000063.1 GCA_005793785.1 Actinomycetota bacterium
GTCGTTGTCACTCGCTTGCGGGTCGCGCAGAATGTCGGCGAGTTGTTGCAGGTGGCCCGTGCGCAGGAAGTGTGCGATGTCGTGCATCGCTTCGGCCGTCAGCGTCGTGATGGCGCTCGAATCGACGCGCAGAAACGTTCCGAGTGCGGTGTCCACCTCCGCGACACCGTCGCGAGTAATCAGACGGTATGCGGTGTCATCCGGGCCAAGCGGCAGGAGATCGACGTGCGCGAAGGGCTCGGGAGTCGCCATCACACGAGTGCCGGCGTGCCGGCGAACGCACCCGGGTCACCGGGAGCGGGGATGAGCGGTTTGCTCCATGCCACGGTGCGGGCCACTTCGTCGGTGACTGCGCGCCACTCGAGAGGATTCCACCCCTCGGCCTTGGCTACGACGTTGCCGTCGATTCGTAGGAAGGTGAAGGCGGGGAGCGTGGTGAGCCCGAGTTGCTTGACGAACGATCGCGCCGGATCACAGAAGACCAGCGCCTCACCGACGAGCGGGCCGAGGAATGCTCGCGCCTCGTCCGAGCCTGCGGTGACCACGTAGTTGGTGCGCACGCTCGATCCGGCGAACTGCGCGAGGATTCGTCGAGCAGTCCGGAGGAGCCACGCGCTCTCGTTCGTATATGGATCGATGACGACCGACAGGAGGTGGAACGTGGTCAACCATTCGTGCAATGGTCGCGAGGGTGCATCGAGCGGCTGCAGCACCGTGTCGGGGGACGGCGTAATCACAACTGCGACGGTAGCAAGCCGGAAGTACAGTTCTCGTAATGCACCCCATCGAACGCTTGCGATACGTGGCACGCGCCGACGGAGCAGGTCCCGGTGTGCTCGTGCGGGAAACTGCACTGGCGTTGTGCGACATGGATATGGATCCACAGTCGTTGTTGTTGGCGTGTCGTCGAATCGTGGAACGTCATCCGACGATGGCACAACTGTGGTGGTTGTGCGCAAACGTGGTCGCGGCCGCCGAGCCGTTCCAACGTGCACGCGAGTTGACGATGGTGGTGGAACGTGACGAAACCCCCGGACACCTCGACGATGCGCTCGACGACGACTCCCGGGTGGTGATCGTCGGGTGGCCGTTCAACACCGTGAAGTGTCTGGCACAACGCGGCGACGCATCGATGCTGGTCGTCGACAGCCATGGCGAAGGTGAGACGCTCGTCGATCGTCTGCACGATGCCGAGATTGCCGCGGAACTGGTTCCGTTCGAGTACCTCTCTGCCGCGGTGGGTTCGGCGAACGTCGTGGTGATCGAGGCGCTCGCCTGTGGACCCGATGGTGCGCTCGCCGTGGGTGGTGCACGAACCGTGGTGGAGACGGCCCGCGCCCACGGTGTGCCGGTGTGGCTGGTGGCCGGCACGGGAACGCGTCTGCCTGCGCCGTTGTGGCAGGGGATGATCGATGGTCTGCAGGTGGCCGACGACTGGCACGCCGGCGTCGACGTGATTCCATCTGCATCGTTCGTCAGGTTCGTCGGACCAAACGGCACGAGTGATTCGGCGACGACCTACTTCGAACCGGAATGTCCGCCCACAACCGAGTTGCTGCGACGCAGCGTCATCTAGCCTGCACATCATGTCTCCACGCTCACGCGATCTGCCACGACGTTCCTGTCTCTCGATACCCGGCTCGTCGGAAAAGATGATGGGCAAGGGGCCGGGCATCGCCGCCGACATGGTGTTCCTCGATCTCGAGGACGCTGTTGCCCCGAAAGAGAAGGAGGCATCCCGCGCCAGGGTTGCCCACGCAATCGCTTCGCAGGACTGGGGCGACAAGGTGCTGTGCGTGCGCGTCAACGATTGGAGCACCAAGTGGACCGCCTACGACATCATCGAGGTGGTTGGCGCGGCAGGGGCGCGCCTCGATGAGATCATGCTTCCCAAGGTGGAATCGGCGGCCCAGATCGTTGCCACCGACATGTTGTTGCGGCAGGTCGAAATCGCCAACGGTTTGCCCGTCGGTCACATCGGCATCGAAGCACAGATCGAGACGGCGCGTGGGCTCATCAACGTCGAGGAGATTTGTGCCGCGAGTCCGCGAATCGAGACCATCATCTTCGGCCCGGCCGACTTCGCCGCAAGCATGGAGATGCCCGTCCTCACCGGTGGCGTACAAATCGCCGACTATCCCGGCGATCATTTCCATTACGTGTTCAACAAGATTCTGATGGCCGGGCGCGCCAACGGCTTGCAGGTGATCGACGGTCCGTACCTCTACATACGTGACGCCGATGGTTTCCGCGATTACTGCAAGCGCACTCGCACGCTCGGATACGACGGCAAATGGGCGTTGCACCCCGACCAGGTGGCGATTCTCAACGAGGTGTTCTCCCCGACACAGGAGCAATTCGACCGCGCCTGTGCGATTCTCGACGCCTATGCAACCGCCACGGAAGGCGAGGGCAAGGGTGCGGTCATGTTCGGTGACGAAATGATCGACGAAGCGAGTCGCAAGATGGCTCTCAAGTTCATTTCACGCGGAACCCGTGCCGGTCTCTCGCGCAGCAAATAAGCAACGCTCTCTCATGACCACTTCCTGCAACGTTGCTCGCTGACGCATGGCCGCCACATCCGACGCGCCGAGGTTCGACGGCATCCTGTTCGATGCCGGAGGAATCTTCGTAGTTCCCGATCCGGTCGCGACGGCGATTGCGATAGCGCCGTTCGGCGGCTCGACCGACACGAGCGTGTTGGTTCGCTGTCACTATGCCGGGATGGAGGCGCTCGACGCGGTGGCCGGTAAACGCACCGATGCCTCGATCGACAAGATCACCTGGGACGTCTACCGGAATGCCTACGTGCGCACGGCCGGTGTCGCCGAGCACGATGTGGAGCGCGCCTCACGGGCGATGCGTCGACTGTTCTCTCCGTACTACTGGAGGTTTCCGATGCTGGAGTCGGTTGCCGCACTCGGCTTGCTTCACTATCGAAAGATTCCCATCGGTGTGGTATCCAACGCGAGCGGTCAGATCGAAGCGACGCTCAACAATCTGTGCATCTGCCAGGTAGGCGCTGGAGCCGGTGTGCCCGTACGCATCGTGACCGACTCCCATGTCATCGGCCATGCAAAGCCCGACCCACGAATCTTCCGCGATGCCATCGCCGCACTCGACCTGCCACCCGATCGCATCGCCTACGTGGGTGATTCGTTCGTGAACGACGTCGGTGGGGCTCGCGCCGCCGGATTGGTGCCGCTGCTCTACGACCCGTTCGACGACCACGCCGGGTACGACTGCGAGCGAATCGCCTCGCTCCACGAGTTGCTCGAGTTCGTCGCCTGACCCGTCGTTCGGTTCGCCCCCGAACACACCTGGTTGTCGGTCGATCTGCGCCTCAGCCCTGAACGGATTCGACCAGTCGTCGGGCGATGACCTTCAGACACAGTGTTTCGTCGGCACCCTCGAAGATCGACAGCACGCGAGCGTCGACATACAGGCGGCTCACCGGGTATTCCTCGGCGTAGCCGTAGCCACCGTGAATCTGCATCGCCTCGCGGGTCACCCATTCGGCGGCCTTGCACACGTATGCCTTCACCATGCTCGCTTCCATGGCTCCCTCGCCCTTGCCCATCATCTTTGCCACGGCGTAACTGAACTGACGCGACGCCTGGATGACGACCGCCATTCGTCCGAGTTTCACACGGGTGAGTTCGTAATCGATGATGTTCTTGCCGAAGACCGCACGGTTGTTGGCGTAGTCGAACGCCGCTTCGTAGGCGGCCTGCATCAACCCCACTGCCCGCGCGGCGGTTTGGAGACGTCCATTCTCGAAACCCTCCATCTGGAAATAGAAACCTTTGCCCAGCCCGTCCTTTTCGCCGATCAGGTGGTCTGCCGGAACGAACCAGTCCTCGATGGCGATCTCGTACGAGTGCATGCCGCGGTATCCGATGGTGTCGATGGGGCGACCTTCCATCTTTCCGCCACCTTCCTGCTTGAAAACGAAACCGTGCGCATCACCGAGCGGCTTGGGAACGATGAACAGGCTGAGTCCACGGTGCGCCTTCGAGCGGTCGGGATCGGTGCGGGCGAGCAGCATCAGCACGTTGGCGCGGGCACCGAACGTGCACCACGTCTTCACACCGTTGATGACGTAGCCGTCGACGCCATCTTGCGTCCCCGCCGTTGCGGTGGTCTTGAGCGATGCAACGTCGCTGCCGTAGTCGGGCTCGGTGACGGCAACCGCGGCCATCACCTCGGCGGTGGCCAACTTCGGCAGCCACTGTTGCTTTTGTGCCTCGGTGCCACCCTTCACCAGGGCGCGGGTGAGGATCTCGGGTCGGGTGATGAGCGAGCCGCCGATTCCGAGTGACGCACGCGAGAGTTCCTCTGTGGCGACGCAACTTGCCATGTATTCGCCTTCTCCGCCTTCGCTGAAACCGCCGAACTCCGTCGGGATGGACAATCCGAACGCACCGATGTCGGCCAAACCGCTGATGATTTCCTCGGGCACGTCGGCGTTCTCGCGGTGTACGTGTTCGGCGTGCCGTGCCACCACCTTCTTGCCGAACATGCGGAACGTGTCCTGCACCATCTCGTAGTCGTCGTCAAGGTGACGCGGACCGGGCGAGTCGGCGAGCGAAGCCAACAATTCGGGTGCGCGATAGGTGGCGACGAACGATTCGTACCCCGATAGATCGGCAACGTGAACGCCCCACAGTTGCTCGCGACCGACGAGGCGCGTCGTGAAGTCGTGCACCATGTCGGCCACGAACGCACAGGTGATGGTGGCTTCGAGCGAACCTTTCGCGCCGTAGTCGATGAGTGATCGAGCGGTCTCGAGTGCCGCACTCGCGTGCGCCACGTCGTAAGCGAGCACTTGTTGACGCTCGGGACCACCGGACTCCGCGAGGCGCTGGGTGGCGCGACGCAACAGCGCGGCAGTGCCCTCGACGATGGATGCTGCGGCGGTGAGGTCCTTCGTGGAGTCGTGCACGAGTCTCAACGGTAGTGAGGTGACTTTCGTTCGCCGTGTCCCAGCAACGATTTGTCCAGTGGGGTCGGCGTGGCACCCGCCACCAACTGATTTACGCTGGGGGCATGCTGAAGGCCCTGCGGTGGGTACTTTTTGCCATCGTCGTCTATTTCTTCGTCCTGCCGCTCGTGCCGGCATTCCGCAATGCCATCGGAGACCTGACCCGCATCGATCCCGTGCTGCTCGTGGCCGCCATCGGGCTCGAGTTCGTGGCGCTCTACTGCTACACCCTGCTGACCCATGCCGCACTCGGACCCGACGCCAATCGGTTGACCCGATTCGACCTGTTCCGGGTGCAGTTGAGCACCCGAGCATTGGGCAGCATCCTGCCCGGGGGTAGCGCAGCCAGCAACGCGCTCGGCTTCCGGCTCATCACCAGTTCGGGAATCTCCAAGGCCGATACGGGCTTTGCACTCGCCACCGCGGGCATCGGCTCGGCGGTGATTCTCAACGTCCTGCTGTGGGTGGGATTGGTGGTTTCCATCCCATTGCGCGGTTCGAGTCCCGTCTACGGCACCGCGGCGGTTGCCGGAGCGGTCCTGATGGCCATCGTCGGCGCCGTGGTGTTCGGCATCGTCGACGACAAGGGACGTCTGCACCGACTCGTGCGCTGGGCCTACGACAGGCTCGGCCGCGACGGCGAGTCGGCGGCGAGTTTGATGGACCATCTTCGGGACCGAATTCGTGGATTGCTGGCCGAGCGTGACGTGCTGCGTCGGGTGCTGTTGTGGGGCACGGCCAACTGGATTCTCGATTTGATGGCGCTGTGGTTGTTCCTGCGTGCGTTCGGTGGCAACGTGTCCGCCGACGGATTGCTCGTTGCATTCGGTTTGGCGAACGTGCTGGCATCGGTGCCGATCACACCCGGCGGTCTCGGCATCGTGGAGGGCGTCTACATTCCCACCTTGGTTGGTTTCGGGGTGCCAGCGGCGACCGCCACGGTCACCGTGCTGACGTATCGAATCGCTCAGTACTGGTTGCCGATCATCGTCGGTGGCATCAGTTACGCGTCGTTGAGGCTCGGAGCGGTGGCGGCGGTGCCGACGCCACAATCGCGGCTGGGTCGATTGCAGTCCGCGGCCCGTGCCGGTTCAGAGGTGAGCGAATCGAAGGCTCGCTGGATCGAACGCAATGCTCCGCGCGATCGCACGGGAATGTTCGAGATGCCGCGCTACGAGGACACGGGGGAGCAGCCCGAGCAACGACGACCGCCGACGTCGCGGGACGACTGAACCCCTACTCTTAACATCATGACCACGCACGAACGATCCTTCGGTCGCCACCTCGAGGACTTCGTGGTGGGTGACATCTACAAACACTGGCCCGGCAAGACGATCACCGAGGCCGATGACCACCTGTTCTGCATGATCACCATGAACCACCACCCGCTGCATACGAACGATTGGTTCGCGTCGCGCAGCGTGCAGGGACGCAACGTGGTGGTGGGCAACCTCGTGTACTCGTTGGTGTTGGGCATGAGCGTGCCCGACGTGAGCGGGGCGGCGATTGCGAACCTCGAGGTGGAGACGCTGCAGCACAAGCATCCGACGTTCCACGGCGACACGATCCATGCCGAGACTCGCGTCCTCGACGTGGCCGAGTCGAAATCGAAACCCGACCGCGGTGTGGTGACCGTCGAGACGAAGGGTTTCAACCAGGACGGCAAGGAGGTGTGCTACTTCCGACGCCGCGTCATGGTGTGGAAGCGCGACTCCGCACCGAAGCGTGAGCGACCGTACGACGGCCGCGACGTCTGGGCGGAGTGAACCCACAGGTCATCGACGCGCTCCTCGATTGGGGAGTGCCGCGACTTCGGGATCTACCGTGGCGCGCCTCGCGCGACCGTTGGTCGGTGCTCGTCAGCGAGGTGATGGCACAACAGACCCAGGTGTCGAGGGTGATTCCGAAGTACGAAGCCTTCATGCGCGAGTACCCGACGCCCGCCGCGTGCGCGTCGGCTGCGCTCTCCGACTTGTTGAAACTCTGGAGCGGACTCGGTTATCCACGGCGCTGCAAGAACCTCCACGACGCGGCACGACGGATCGTGGAGGAACATCAGGGTGTGGTTCCCGGTGAACTCGAGTCGTTGCTGTCGCTACCGGGGGTCGGCCCGTACACCGCACGAGCGGTGCTGGCGTTCGCCGATGCTCGCGATGTGGCGGTCGTCGACACCAACGTCGCGCGGGTGCTGTCGCGGGCCACCAATCGCTCTCTCGCCGCGCGGGAGTCTCAGTCGGTGGCGGATTCGGTGCTGCCGATTGGGCGGGCATGGGAATGGAACCAGTTGCTCATGGATTTCGGGGCGCAGGTCTGCACCGCACGTCTGCCGCGCTGCAATGTGTGCCCGATAGAGGAGCACTGTGCGTGGAACGACGGACCCGATCCGGCGCGGTCCAGCGCTCTCACCAGCAAACCACAGGCTCGATTCGACGGCAGCGACCGACAAGCGCGTGGTCGACTCATGAAGGTGCTTGCCGAACGAGGCGTTCGGCGACGCGACGTATCAGGGTCGATGGGATTGCAGGGAGATTCGCAGCGTGCGACACGATTGCTGGAATCACTGGTGCGCGATGGCTTGGTGGTAATCGACGGCGAGTGGTGTCGACTGCCCTGAGGTGACCCTCGCTGGGTGGTTGCCTAGCGTGCGAGGAAATCCGTGATGAGTTGGTTCACCCGCGCTGGTTGTTCCAATTGCATGAAGTGTCCTGCATTCGCGACGTATCCGAAGGTTACGTTCGGTGGCACCATCGCTTGTGCCGCCTGCGCGACCTCGCGTCCGACACAGCCGTCGTTTTCGCCATGCAAGTACAGGAGAGGCTGGGTCGGGACTTCGCTTCCCATCCGCTGCTGGAGTACCGCGAGTTCGGGGTCGCGCTTGCCGTCACCGAGCGTCGCGCGGTAGTAGCCGAGGGCGGCACGCAGGTTGTCGGGGTTGCGCAACGCACTCTTCACGTGACCGAGGTCGACGGTGGCGTCGAATCCCGGCGACCACTGTGACCAGAGCATGTCGA
>SXPW01000064.1 GCA_005793785.1 Actinomycetota bacterium
CGAAAATGGTGGAGCTGGGGGGAATCGAACCCCCGTCCATCAGCCGTTGAGCGCCCGTGATACGACCATCCCCACTGTGGTGCTGTCGCAACACCGTCGGCGGGTCGACTACTTAGTTACCTAAGTCGCGTTCCGTCTTTCCGAAATGTCATCAGTCTTTCCTGACGTCAGCGTGCTTTCCCGCTGTCATCCTCCGCTTCTGTTGCCGGGCTGCGGTGGATCGGCCCCGTGCGACCTTGCGGCTCACGAGTGCTCTCCGACACCTAATGACTTAGGCGGCGAGAGCGAACTGCTTGTTGGCAGTTGTATGGATGCCCCGTTTTTCGAGTCTGAGCAACTCGGGTCGCACGCTCGACCAGCGACACTGACGTCGAAACCTGTCAGCCCCGTTGAACTTGCGTAGCAGGAGAAGTCTACGCACGCATGTGCCGAGGTTGTGCTGCCTCGACGTGTCAACCGATCTTGCGGAGTGTCGCTGCGATTACTCGGGTTTACCGCGGCGTTGACGCCCCATCGCGCGACGCATCTCGATCTTGGATTCCTTCTCCGCGATGGCGGCGCGGCGATCCTCCTTCTTTCGACCCTTGGCGAGGGCGAGGTCGATCTTCACGCGGCCGCCCCGCAGGTGCACGTCGAGCGGCACGAGCGTGAGTCGCTCCTTGGCCATGCGTTCGGCAAGCCGCCGAATTTCGCTGCGGTTGAGCAGGAGTTTTCGCGGGTACACCGGTTCGTGTGCACCCACTCCGTGGCTGAATTTGTAGGCGGAGATGTGCATGTTCTCGATCCACATCTCGCCGTGCGACATGTGGGCGTACGCCTCGGCAATCTGCACGAGCCCCTCGCGGACGCTCTTCACCTCGCTGCCGTGCAGCACGATGCCGGCCTCGACGACGTCGAGGATGGTGTAGTCGTGTCTGGCTCGTCGATTGCTGGCCAGCACGGTGGAATCGTCATCTTTCTTGCTCATTGCGGTGAATTGAGCCTAGGTAGACGGGGTGCTGCCGAGCCCGTGGCGTCGACGAGTGTCGAACCGCCGGTCGGTAGCGTTTCGTCGCGATGAGCGATCGACGTGTGGTGGTGTCGGAAGAGATCGAGCGTGAGATCGTCGACCATGCGCTCGCTTGCAAGCCGCACGAGATGTGCGGATTGCTCGTCGGTCGTCCCGACTCGGATGTCGTGCTCGAGTTCCATCCCTGTCGCAATGCGGCGGCTTCGGCGATCGTGTACACCCTCGACCCTCGGGACTACATGCGCGTGGAACGGTCGGCCGACGACCGGGGCCTTGCCGTGCTCGGGGTGGTGCACAGCCATACGCACACCGAGGCCTACCCGAGTGCCACCGACGTCGCCCAAGCACCCGATCCCCACTGGAACTACGCGATCGTGAGCCTCAAGTACGACCCGGCGCGGCTCCGAAACTTCCGCATCATTGCCGGTGAAATCACGGAAACGGCCGTCACCCGCCACTAATGATCGGGCGGGTGTGACTGCTGGCGCGGCGCTCCGCCCTGGTGTCGGCGACGCTCGCGCGGTAGATTGTTGACAACTCCTATCGGGATTTCACCCTTTCCGATCGGCGCAACAACGGTTCACCCCCTGGAGCACGACATGACCCAACTCAACGCAATGCACCTTGCGGAGCGGTCCTCGTCGAGCGTGCTCGAACTCATCGGCAACACGCCGCTCGTGGAGGTGACCCGGTTGTCTCCGAGCACCGACATCCGACTCTTCGCCAAACTCGAGAATCAGAACCCGTTCGGCTCGGTGAAGGACCGTATCGCCCACGCGATGATCACCCGCGCGTACGCGGCGGGTCGTCTCGTGAAGGGTCAGCGAATCCTCGAACCGTCCTCGGGAAACACGGGAATTGCACTCGCGGCCATCGCCCGCATCACGGGGAATCCCATCACCATCCTCATGCCCGAGAGCGTGTCGATCGAGCGTCGTCAGATGCTCGAAGTCTTCGGTGCCGAAATCATCCTCACCCCGGGCAACGAGGGTTCCAATGGAGCGGTTCGCCGAGCCGAAGCCATCGCTGCCGAACACCCCGAGTGGTGCTTCCTGCACCAGTACAGCAACGAAGCCAATCCGCGCGCCCACTACGACACGACGGGTCCGGAGATCCTGCGCGATTGTCCGAACATCACGCACTTCGTCGCCGGACTCGGCACCAGCGGCACGTTGATGGGTGTCGGTCGTTATCTGAAGGAACACCTCCCCGACGTGCAGATCGTGGCCGTCGAGCCACCACTCGGCGAGTTGGTCGAGGGATTGCGCAATCTCGACGACGGTTACATTCCACCGGTGTTCGAGTTGTGGAACGGCCGCAGCATCCTCGATCGCAAGCGCATCGTTCGTCCTCGTGAGAGCGTCGAGATGACCCGCCGCCTCGTGCTCGAGTGCGGCATCTTCGCGGGTATCTCCTCGGGTGCCTCGCTCGCCGGCGCACTCAAGGTGGCGAACGAGCTCGCGGAACGTGGCGAGAGCGCCAACATCGTCTTCATCGTCTGTGATGGTGGCTGGAAGTACCTGTCGACCGGCGCCTACACGGTGGATCTCGACACCGCAGCGTCGAACGCCGAAAAGGTCATCTACTTCTAACCGCCCGCCACAAGGGTCACGAGTCCGACGAGGACGACCGCCGCGCCACCGATTCGACGTCGATGGTCGGTTTCTCCGAGCAGTTTCCATCCGACGAATGCGGCGATGAGCACGCTCGACTCCCGCAACACGGCGACGTAGCCCACCGGGGCCAGGCGCATCGCCAGCAACGTGAGACAGTAACTCCCCAGCGTGCCGATTGCGGCAAATCCGAACGGTCGCCATTGCAGGTGCAATGCCGCGAACATCTCGCGTCGGCGTGTGGCGAGGGTCCACGCGGTGAGACCGATTCCCGTCACGACGAAGATGCTCAACGCGTACGCCGCAGGATCGGTGGAATTGCGAACCCCCGTCGCATCGATCGCCGTGTACACCCCGATGATCGCCGCCGTGGCGAGCGCGAAACGCATCTGGCGCAACGAACCACGCGAGAGGAGGAAGAATCCGCACGCGGCGGTGACGATTCCGGTAGCGGTGAGCCAGGACAAGTCGTCGTTGAGCAGCAACACGCCGAGCAGTGCCGCTCCGACGGCTCCACCGCCGCGCGCCACGGGGTACGACATGGAGAAGTCACCGGTGTTGTAGGCGCGCACGAGCAACAGGGAGTAGGGCAGGTGCGTGACACCCGAGAGCAGCGTGTACTGCCACGCGAATCGCGGGAGGCCGTCGATGATCCACCAGAGGCCGAGCGCACCGGTGGCGAGCAGCATCGCGATGAAGAATTGCCCCCACAGTGCGAGTCCGGAGTCGACGTTTCGTTTGACTGCGAAATTCCAACCCGCGTGCAACAACGCTGCTCCGAGCGCCATCAACGTCGCCAAGAGCACGACGCAATAGCCTACGAAGCGCATGGTGTTGCATCGCGAATCACCGATCGGTGTGTTCGACTCCGGTTTCGGTGGTCTCACCGTGGTGCGATCGCTCATCGACCTGATGCCCAACGAATCGTTGGTGTACATCGGCGACACCGCTCGATATCCCTATGGCAACAAGCCGGCCGACGAGGTGCGCGACTATGCGGTGGAGTTGGCCGAGAGTCTCGTGCGCGATCACGGCGCGAAGATGATCGTGGTGGCGTGCAACACCGCGGCTTCGGTGGCGCTCGACGTACTCGCCGCGTCACTGTCGGTTCCGGTGATCGGCGTCATCGAACCGGGGGCCCGGGCGCTGGTTCGAGTCACGCACAACGGCAAGGTCGGAGTCATCGGCACCGTCGGCACCATCGCGTCGAAGGCCTACGACACCGCCGTCGAGGCGACTGGCGCCGAGGTGCGTTTGACCGCCACCGCGTGTCCGGGATTCGTCGAGTTCGTCGAGCGCGACCAAACCGACGGTGAAGAAGTCACCCTCCTTGCGAGTCGGCTGCTGGCACCGTTGCAAGTTGCCGGAGTCGATGCCGTATTGCTCGGCTGTACGCATTATCCCTATTTGGCGCCGGTCATACAACGGGTCATGGGCAACGGGGTGGTGCTGGTGAGCAGCGCGAACGAGACTGCATTCGCCGTTCGTGAAGCCCTCGAACATCGTGACATCGCGGCACCGTCGGATGCCGTAGGTCGCCGCCGATTCTTCTCCTCCGGCGATGTCGACGCGTTCGCCGCCCTCGGTCGGCGATTGCTCGGACCGGAACTCGGCGAGGTGTCGGCGTGGATGTCGGGAGCGTCCTCATGAGCGACGGAGCAACGGCACGGACGCGCCCGGACGGTCGCCGCGCGAACGAACTTCGACCGATTTCGTTCGAGCGTGACTTCACCGAGATGTCGAGCGGCAGCGTGCTCGTCTCGTTCGGCCGCACCCGCGTGTTGTGCACGGCATCGGTCGACGAAGACGTACCCCGTTGGATGAAGGGCTCCGGCAAGGGCTGGGTGACCGCGGAGTATTCGATGCTGCCTGGGTCATCTCCGGAGCGAGTCGACCGCGAGGCGGCGAAGGGGAAGCAATCGAGTCGGACCGTGGAGATTCAGCGGCTCATCGGACGTTCGTTGCGATCCGCGTGCGACATGAAGGTCCTCGGCGAACGGCAGATCCTGCTCGACTGCG
>SXPW01000065.1 GCA_005793785.1 Actinomycetota bacterium
TCGAGATGCGCATCCACAAGCGCCTCATCGACATCGTCGATGCAAATGCCAAGACGGTCGAGACGTTGCAGCGTCTCGAGATCGCCGCCGGCGTCGACATCGAAATCAAGATGAACTAACGCCGCAGTCGGCATCTTCATCCACCACTGACGCGTCCAGCGCTTCGAAAAACCCCGTTCTTCGGGAGGTTCGTAAGAAGTTGGCAAGATTCACGTTGTCGAGCATCCACCGCCAATGAATCGAGCGCTAGAACGGCGTGGTGAGTTTTCCGTTCCCGCCCCCGCCACCCGCTGAGGAAGCGTCGGCCCGCAGCGCTTCGCGTCCAGGACTCGCCCGACTCGCCGCTCTCGCGGTGCTGCTATCGCTCATCACAGGATTCGTCGGTGGGGTCATCGCCACCCAGGTGAACGACGAAGACTCATCCGCCGTTGCGTCGATCACGCAAGTCACCGCAGCACCGGTGGTGTCATCGGAGGAGTCGACGGAGACGACCAGCGTCTCCCAAGTTGCCCAGCGCTTGGCCAACAGCGTGGTCACCATTTCTGCTCTGGTCAACGACGGAATGGGCGAAGGCGAAGCAACCGGCACGGGTGTGGTGGTGACAAGCAACGGCGAAATCCTCACCAATGCCCACGTCGTGGACGGCGCATCGGAGGTGCGTGTGCGATTCGCCGGCGACACCGAACCCGTCGACGCAACGGTGCTCGCCAGTGACGTCGGCAACGATTTGGCACTGCTGAAAGTGAACGCGAACGATCTCGTTGCCGCCACGTTCGCCAAACCGGGCAGCGTCCGCGTCGGCGACGAGGTCGTGGCGATCGGATACGCGCTCGCGCTCGATGGAGGTCCGAGCGTGACCACGGGAATCGTGTCGGCTCTGCAGCGCACGATATTCACCGATTCCGGCGCACTGAACAGTCTCATCCAAACCGACGCAGCGATTTCCTCGGGTAACTCGGGTGGTCCGCTCGCCAACATGCGAGGTGAGGTGGTGGGAATCAACACCGCCGTGGCGAGAGGCGACACGACATCATCGGCCAACAACATCGGATTCGCCATCTCCGTCGACGAGGTGCTCTCGGTACTCGAGCAACTTCGCGTCCAAGCCACGGGGGAGGCACGCGAGGAGGGATTCCTCGGCGTCAGTCTCGAACCACGTAGCGACGGCGGAGTCGGGTCGATCATCGCCACCGTGCAACCCGGTTCGCCTGCCGAATCCGCGGGAATCGTGGTCGGTGACATCGTCCTGGCGGTCGACGGCGAACCCGTGAATGGCCAAGCGGGTCTCGTGGCCGCAATCCGTGATCGCAGTCCGGGGGAGTCCATCTCCATCGAACTCGTCCGGGACGGGGAACGACTCACCGTCGACGCCACACTGGTCGCCCGACCGCGCGACTGAGTAGCCCACCACGTGCCCTTCGGGGACGGGAGACGGGGCGAGCCAGCGGGGCAAACACGTGTTCACATGGGGTTGTGCGACGGGGCTCGTACAACGTGACGGGGTGGTTCTCGGAGGACTCCCGATAGCGTGAGCCCTCGCGTTTGGAGCGGGTAACCGCCACCGAAAGCAACCGTCAGTGAACGGTGTGGGGTCACCCACTCCTCAAATTGATGTCTGTGTGCGCCTGATTCGTCAGGTACCTCACAGCGAAAACGATCTCGGGCTCCGCCGGCTTTGCCGAGCGGGGCTTTTTCGTGAAAACGAAACCGCGATGCAGGCATAGAAGCGTCAGTCAACGAAAGAACAGCAGAAAAGGTTCACCATGGCACAGAAAGCGATCGTCGGCGAAAAGGTCGGCATGACGCAGGTGTGGACGGCCGACCGTCGCGTCGTGCCCGTCACCGTATTGCGTGTCGAACCATTGCGCATCGTGCAGGTAAAGACGAAGGAATCCGACGGCTACTGCGCATTGCAGGTGACCTACGGACACAAGGACGAAAAGAAACTCAACAAGGCCGCGGCGGGACACTTCGCCAAGCACGGGGTGGCACCTGGTCGGCGACTGGTCGAGTTGCGACTCGATTCAGTGGACGGATTCGAGGTTGGACAGGAAATCGGTGTCGACAAGTTGGCCGCCGGTGAAATCGTCGACGTCACCGCGGTGAGCCGTGGCAAGGGATTCGCGGGCGGAATGAAGCGCCACAACTTCCAAGGTCAAGGTGCTGCGCACGGTAACCACAAGCACCACCGTGCACCGGGATCGATCGGTCAGCGTTCATTCCCCGGTCGCGTGTTCCGTGGCATGCGCATGGCCGGCCATCTCGGTCACGAGCAGGTCACGATCCTCAATCTCGAAGTGGTGCAGGCCGATTCCGAGCGCAATCTGCTGCTCGTGAAGGGCGCCGTACCGGGCCCGAACGGCGGCGTCGTCATCGTCCGTGACGCAGTGAAGGGTGGCAAGTGACCATGGCCAAACTCACCATGAAGAACTCCAGCGGCAAGAGTGCATCCAGCATCGATTTGCCCGATGATTTCTTCGGCATCGTGCCGAACATCGCGGTGATGCACCAAGTCGTCACCGCCCAGTTGGCGCATCGACGCGCCGGCACGCAGAAGACGAAGGGTCGTGCCGAAGTGAGCGGTGGTGGCAAGAAGCCGTTCAGCCAAAAGGGAACCGGCAACGCGCGCCAAGGATCGATTCGCGCGCCACACTTCGCCGGTGGTGCCGTCACCCTCGGCCCCACGCCCCGCAAGTACGGACAGCGCACACCCAAGAAGATGGTCAATCTGGCGCTTCGTTCCGCACTCTCCGACCGCACCAAGGACGGCAAGGTCGTCGTGGTGGATGCCTGGTCGTTCGACAAGCCCAGCGCAAAGTCCGGAGCGGCGGCACTTGCCGCCCTCGGCACCTCGGGCAAGGTGCTCGTCGTCGTGAAGTCGGCATCCAGCGACGCGGCCAAGAGCCTGCGCAATCTCGACGACGTGCACGTGGTGCTCACCACCGAACTCAATGCCTACGACGTGCTGTGCAGCGACTGGGTGGTCTTCTCGCAGGACAGCCTGCCGAAGGTCGATGGAGGTGCCAAGTGAAGGACCCACGTGACGTGATCATTCGACCGGTCGTCTCCGAAAAGAGCTACGCGGGATCGAGCATCGGTGTGTACACCTTCGAGGTGCACCCATCGGCAAGCAAGCCCGAAATTCGCGACGCCGTCCAACGCATCTTCAACGTGCAGGTCGTCAAGGTGAACACCCTCAATCGTCGTGGCAAGCGTCGCATCACGCGCGGCACGAATCGAGTCGGTGTGCGCGATGGTGCCAAGCGGGCCATCGTCACACTCGCCCCCGGTCAACAAATCCCGCTGTTCGAGAACTAACCAGGTAACCCATGGCCATTCGCAAACGTCGTCCCACCAGCAGCGGTCGCCGATTCCAGACCTCGCACGACTTCTCGGAAATCACCAAATCGCGTCCCGAGAAGTCGCTGGTCACCTCCAAGCCCGAGCGTGGCGGTCGCAACTCCGGTGGTCGCATCACCTCGCGACACAAGGGCGGCGGACACAAGCAGCAGTACCGAATCATCGATTGGAAGCGCAGCAAGGACGAAGTTCGCGCCAAGGTTGCCGCCATCGAGTACGACCCGAATCGCACCTGCCGAATCGCCTTGTTGCACTATCTCGACGGTACGAAGGCCTACATCCTCGCGCCGAAGGGTGTCGAAGTGGGACAACATCTCGAGAGTGGTCAACGCGCCGACATCAAGCCGGGCAATGCGTTGCCGCTTCGCTACGTTCCCGTCGGCACCGTGGTGCACAACGTCGAGATGCGCCCGGGTCAGGGTGGTCGCATCGCGCGTTCCGCCGGCATGTCGGTGCAATTGGTCGCCAAGGAAGGCGACTTCGCTACGTTGCGCATGCCCAGCACCGAAATGCGTCGAGTACCCATCGACTGTCGCGCCACCATCGGTGAAGTCGGCAACGCCGAGCACGAACTCGTGAAGATCGGCAAGGCCGGTCGCAACCGCTGGAAGGGTGTCCGTCCACAATCGCGCGGTGTCGCGATGAACCCCGTCGATCATCCGCTCGGTGGTGGCGAAGGCAAGACCTCCGGTGGTCGCCCGGCGGTGTCGCCATGGGGCAAGCCGGAGCGTCGTACCCGCAAGAAGACCAAGGCGTCGCAGCA
>SXPW01000066.1 GCA_005793785.1 Actinomycetota bacterium
TGGTGAGCGTGGGACGGGTATGTCCTCGTCCGCAGGATCGCTGATGGCGTCGCGCAAGCGCGATCGCACGCCGTTGTCTGACATCCGTTCCGCCACGGCTGCCTTCCTTTACTCTTGTTCGACGGTGGTCTCGAAGGAGATTCCCCGCCTATGTGTGTTGGGCACTGTTGTAGCTGGCGAACTTTTCGGCGTGCCAAACCGAGCACCAAGAATTTCCGAGCTCGTTACCGAATCTCGCTAACTTCGGGCTCCTTTCGACTGCCGTAGCGTGATGGCGCGACGTTTTCACTGATGAACCACCGACGCGTCCCTGACGATGCCTATCTCTCGGCGATGTATCAACTGGCGTACGGGAGGCTGGCGGACGTGGTGGGTGATCGTGTTTCAACGGGTCGCGTTCTGGAGATTGGCTCGGGCCTGGCACTTGCCCGACTGTCGGGACACGATTGGTGGCACTCTGACGTGGTGTCATCGGACGGTCTCACGCTTCAGAATGTTGCCGAACGCCTACCTTTTCAGGACGACTCACTGGATGCTCTCGTACTCAAGGACACTTGGCACCACATTCCGGACATCGAGGGCTTCCTCTCCGAGGCGCACCGAGTGCTCCGAGTGGGAGGAGTGATCGCGGTATTCGATCCGTATTGGGGAGTACTCGCTCGCTTCGTTTACCGCTTTCTCCACCAAGAACGGTGGGATACGCGTGCAAAGGGATGGTCATTCGACTCGGAAGACCCTTGGGACTCCAACCAGGCACTGACCTACGTCATGCTGCGACGTGACCAACACGTTTTCACAGCACGATGGGGCAATCGCTTTGCGCTCACCGAATACCGTCGTCACATCGGTCCGAGTTTCCTGCTCTCGGGTGGTGTCTCTCGGCGCACGGCGATTAGTGGGAGACTCCTTCGTCGGATGTTGCAGTGGGAGGAGCGCAGGAGCACGTGGTTTGACCATCTCCGGTTCTTTCACGTCTTTGGCTTGGTCAAGAGATGAGCCGACTCCACAAGTACCTCCATCGGGAACTCTCCCGGGTACTCGATGCCACGGCAGACACGGCGACGCGGCATGTGATTTCCGTTGGACCACACCAAGTCGGTCAAGCACTCCACACGACAATCGAGTCGGCACCATCAGGATTCGTTTCGGGATCCGTCCTCGCTGGCGAACTCCGACGCCAGGCGACGACATCCGTTCGCTCCGTGGTTCTGTTCGGAGCCCTGACGCGAGTCGACGACGTCTACACGGCACTCCATGGAGTGGCCGACGACTGGCAACCACATCAGCGACTCGTCTCCGTCTCGTACAACAGGCTGTGGCGTCCGGTCGTCAAGGTGATACGTGCGCTCACTGGTAGCCGAAACAACCAGGAGAACTGGATTCCCCCCGGCGAGATGTCAAACCTGCTCGAACAGTCAGGTTTTGAGATCGTCGAGCGACGAACAGCGGTGTTGTTGCCGCTATTTCTCCCGATACTCGGACGATTCATCAATCGATGGTTTTCACCTCTGCCGTTGCTACGGCACCTCTGCATCTTCAATGTGGTCGTTGCTCGCCCGCATCGACGAGCGCGACTCGGTGAGCCATCGGTCAGCGTGATCGTCGCCGCGAGGAACGAAGAGGGCAATATTGCCGCTCTCGTTGATCGTGTTCCACGATTGGCGAGTCGTCAGGAGTTGATCTTCGTGGAAGGTGGCTCGCGGGACGACACCTGGGGCGCCATTCAGCGAACAATCGGTACAACGAACCCCTCTGGGTCGGTCGTCTCCGCCCACAAACAAACGGGGGTGGGCAAAGGCGACGCCGTGCGACTTGGCTTTACTCACGCCACTGGAGACATCCTCATCATCTTGGACGCGGATTTGTCCGTTCCGCCGGAGGAACTCACCAGATTCATCGAACTCCTTCGATCGAACACCTGTGAGTTTGCAAACGGCTCCCGACTCGTCTACCCGATGGAGCGGCAAGCAATGCAGTTTCTCAACCTGATTGGTAATCGACTCTTCGGCGTGGCGTTCTCCTATCTTCTCGGTCAGTCGGTACGTGACACTCTCTGCGGTACCAAGGCGTTGTGGGCGGAGGACTATCGCAACATTGCTCGTCAACGATCACACTTCGGTGACTTCGATCCATTCGGTGACTTCGATTTGCTCTTCGGCGCGGCACGCCTCCACCTGCGAATCCGAGACGTACCGGTGCACTACAAGGAACGCGTCTACGGTTCCACGAACATCTCCCGATTCCGACATGGCGTCATGCT
Source organism: Actinomycetota bacterium (assembly GCA_005793785.1). Classification (GTDB taxonomy): domain Bacteria; phylum Actinomycetota; class Acidimicrobiia; order Acidimicrobiales; family Ilumatobacteraceae; genus F1-60-MAGs027. The sequence goes on from SXPW01000066.1 coordinate 2,261, forward strand.
GTTGCGTATGACGGCGGTGGCCGCACGCAAACTTCGGTTCATCTAGCGAGCCCATAGCCTGACGGTGTGCGCTCCACACCACAGCCACCCAAGGTGTTGCCGTTGGCGAACGAATCGTGTTGGTGCGGTAGCGGTCGCAAGTACAAGCGATGTCACAAGCCCCTCGAGGGACGGGTATTGAAGGGTGTGGTCAGCCCCATGCGCAGCGTTCCCGACCACATCGAGAAGCCCCCGTACGCGCTGACCGGTCAAGTGAGGCGGCGGTCGGAATCGGCGGTCAAGTCTCCGGATGTCATCGCACGAATGCGCCGTGCAGGGGCGGTGGCGGCGGAGGTACTACGGCTCGCCGGCGCCAAGGTGAAACCCGGAATCACCACCGAGGAAATCGACGTCTACGTGCACGAGTTGTGCATCGCCCGTGGCGCGTACCCGAGTCCGCTCAACTACCAGAACTTCCCCAAGAGCGTCTGCACCAGCGTGAACGAGGTGATCTGTCATGGAATCCCCGACTCTCGCGAACTTCTGGAAGGTGACATCGTCAATCTCGACGTCACGTGCTTCCTCGACGGAGTGCACGGCGACACGAACGCCACCTTCGCCGTCGGCAACATCAGCGACGAGGACCAACGGCTCATCCAAGTGACGGAAGAGTGCATGTGGCTGGGCATCGAGACCGTGAAACCCAACGTGCCCCTGTGTGAGATTGGTCGAGCCATCGAGACGCATGCGAAGAAACTGCGCTACGGAGTGGTGAAGGCATTCATCGGTCACGGCATCGGAGAACAGTTCCACACGGACGTCCAGATCCTCCACTACTACGAGCCTCGAAACAACATGCTCATGCAACCGGTCATGACCTTCACCATCGAACCGATGATCACCATCGGTTCGGACAAGCACCGCATGTGGGATGACGAGTGGACGGCTGTCACCATCGACGGGAAGAGAACGGCACAGTTCGAACACACCGTGCTGGTCACCGACGAGGGCTTCGAGGTGCTCACTGCACCGAACGCAGTGTCGCCGAAATCCCCGTTCTCGAACTGATTTTTCCATCTCGGAGCGGACGACTAAGGTTCGCTACATCGCACACGATTGAAGGAGTCGCCATGCCCTTTGCCCAGGTGAACGGTCAGAAGATCCATTACCGCGACAGTGGTGGGCGGGGTCCGGTCGTCGTGCTCTCCCACGGCTTCCTCATGGATCTGACCATGTTCGACGCCCAGGTCAGCGCGTTGTCGGACAAGTTCCGCGTCATCACTTGGGACGAACGAGGCTTCGGTGACACCGAGTATGACGGCAAACCATTCACCTACTGGGACTCGGCCAACGATTGTCTCGCACTCATGACGCATCTTGGTATCGACACTGCGGTGCTTGGAGGAATGTCGCAGGGAGGCTTCCTGTCGCTGCGAGCAGCGCTCACGGCTCCCGAGCGAGTGAAGGCACTCGTACTCATCGATACCGCGGCCGACAACGACGGTCCAGAGACGCTCGCCGCCTATCGCGGAATGGTGGATGCCTGGGTCACTCACGGACCGGTGGACGATCTGGCGAACGTCATCGCCAACATCATCATCGCGAATCCCACGGAGAATGCGAAATGGATCGCAAAATGGAAGGCCAGACCGAAGGAACTCATGACCCACCCGTCCGGATGTCTCCTCGACCGTGACGACATCACGTCGCGCATCGGCGAAATCTCCTGTCCGGCTCTCATCATTCACGGCACCAACGACACCGCCATCAGCGCCGACCGCGCCGAAGCCCTGCGCAAGGGCTTGCGAAACGCGCAGGACATCGTGTGGGTCGAGGGTGCGGCACACGCAGCCAACCTCACGCATCCACACATCGTCAATCCACCGCTGAGAGCGTTTCTCGAGCGAGTCGCCTAGCGTTACACCCGCGTGATCGACGGGGGTGACGTTCCGCGTTTCGAACGATTCGACCGGGAGCAGTGGGCACTGTTGCGTGCCCAAACACCGCTCACCATCCGAGAAAAAGATCTCGAGGCGCTGCGTGGTATCAACGAGCAGGTAGATCTCGACGAGGTTGCGGCGATCTACCTACCACTCACCCGACTACTCAATCTGTATGTTTCGGCGACACAGAACCTGCATCGGGTCTCGTCGACGTTCCTCGGCACCATCGCACCGAAACTTCCGTACGTCATTGGTATCGCCGGCAGTGTTGCGGTTGGCAAGAGCACGCTGGCCCGAATCCTGCAAGCACTGCTCTCGCGTTGGCCGGAGCACCCGCGGGTGGAGCTCGTCACGACGGACGGATTCCTGTTCCCCAACTCCGAACTCGAGGCCCGGGGCATCATGGACCGCAAGGGATTCCCCGAGAGCTACGACACCCGACGACTGCTCGATTTCCTCCGCGCCGTCAAGAGCGGTGAACCCGAGGTCAACGTCCCGGTGTACAGCCACATCATTTACGACGTCCTCCCCGACCGCTACGAAATCGTCCATCAGCCAGACATCCTCATCCTCGAAGGACTCAACGTGCTCCAGGTCGATTCGCGCGCGAACGAATTCGTGAGCGACTACTTCGACTTCTCCATCTACCTCGACGCCCAAGAGGCGCTCGTCGAGTCATGGTTCGTGGAACGCTTTCACGCGTTGCGACGAACCGTCTTCCAGGATCCCGAGAGTTTCTTCCGCCACTTCGCCGACCTCACCGAACAACAGGCCGAAGCACTCGCACATCAAATCTGGGAGACCATCAATGGTCGCAACTTGCGCGAGAACATCGCGCCAACGAAGGGTCGGGCATCGCTCGTCATCGAAAAGGGTGACGACCACCGCGTCACCGACGTGTTCCTGCGCAAGTTGTAGCCGAGCGACATCGCGCCGCGGGGCGATTATCTGTGCAGTGAATTCAGGTAGTTGTACACGGTGATACGCGAGACA
>SXPW01000067.1 GCA_005793785.1 Actinomycetota bacterium
CGAGTTGTTCGGCGGCCCGTAATGCTTGGACGCGTCCCGCTTCCGTCAAATTCGTATCGGCGCGCCCCTGCCACTTTCCAAGGACGTTCCACTCCGACTCGCCATGGCGTACGACGATCGCAGATCCGGGCGGCAACGACCACATGTTCAGAACGAGAGGGTAGTGGTTTCAGTACGCTGACCTCGTGGCGCGATTGCTTCTTTTCGCCTCCGCTCGCGAGGCTGCAGGTCGCTCGCGTGAGTCGATTGCGGGAAACACCGTCGAAGAGGTCCTTCGCGCTGCGTGTCAAAGGTTCGGACCACCGTTTGCCGCGGTGTTGACTTCGTGCACGGTGTGGTTGAACGGGGAGGAGTGCGCACACGACGCACTGGTAACCGATAGCGACGAGGTTGCAGTACTCCCGCCCGTATCGGGTGGCGCCGATGACATCTCCGATCTCAGCATGGACGAATTGCGGGCGCGCCGCAACGAGCTGCAGGCTCAAGAGGACGCGGTGTCCTTCGTTCGTCGCATGGCGCAGGGTCGACTCGATATCGCACGTGACGAGCAGCGTCGTCGAACGAGCGGTGAGTCGGCATCCTCCGACATCACTGGCGGAATCACCCGGGTGTTCTCCACCGAACGCGGCTCCGGTTCGAATCGACCACCGCGAGACACTCTGGTGGCGGCCGATCATCAGCTGGTGACCGAACTCGAGGAACTTTGCGTCGAGAGCGGATTCGGGAGTCTTCGAGATCTCGACGATGCAGAACTCGAGTCGTGCTGTCAACGCATCGCCGAATTCGAACGCCGCGTATCGGGTCAGCGCAGGGACTTGTTCGCCCGCATCGACGAACTGTCCAGTGAACTCGTGAGGCGATATCGCGAGGGATCGAGCAACGTCGATACGTTGCTCGACGAGAAACGTCGATAACAGTGCCGCCGCGGAAGCGTCCCGACCTCGGCGAATTCATCCGCCAGCAGCGCGAGATTGCCCAACAGTCGATTCGCGATCTTGCCAAACGCGCGGGAGTATCGAATCCCTACCTGTCGCAAATCGAGCGCGGACTGCGGAAACCGTCAGCCGACATCCTCCAACAAATCGCCCGAGCTCTGGAGATCTCCGCCGAAACGCTCTATGAGCGGGCGGGGATGCTCGACCCAAAGGAGGCTCAGGGCAACGCCGTGGTGGACGCAATCGCCACCGACGGGCGTCTGAGCGACGACCAGAAGCAGGCGATGCTGGCGATCTACCGCAGTTTCGTGGCGGGTGACACGACGAACTAACGGTCGGCTGGCAACCGCAGAGGATCATCCAGATAGGTTCGTAAGTCCATGGCTGCAACCCCTGCGCAGCGCGTTGCCGTGCTTTCCCTGCATACCTCGCCACTGGCCCAACCAGGTGTCGGTGACGGCGGTGGCATGAACGTGTACGTTCGCGAACTCACGTCGTCGCTCGCCCGACTCGGGGTCGATTGCACCACCTATACGCGTGCCTGGAAGACGGGATTGCCCGACGTTGTGGAAATCGAACCAGGTCACCGACTCGTCCACGTACGCGCCGGCGACGTGGACTTGCCCAAGGAGAAGTTGGTGGAGGTCATTCCGGAATTCACCGACACCGTGAGTCATCTCCTACGAACTCGAACTCCAGCCGACGTGATTCATGCCAATTATTGGCTCTCGGGAATGTCTGGACACCTGTTGAAGCACGATTTGAATCTGCCACTCGTGACGACGTTCCACACGCTTGCGCGAGTCAAGACGCTGCACGGCGACACCGAATCCGCCGAGAGGGAAAAAATCGAGTCGTCGATCATCGGATGTAGCGATGCCATCTTCGTCTCGTGCGAACAGGAACGACAGCAGTTCCGTGAGTTGTACGGAACCTCGCCGGGAACCGTCGAAGTCATAACCCCTGGCGTCGAGCGGGCATACTTCTCGCCGGGCAGTCGCGCGGGTGCGCGCAGTGCTCTGGGATTGGGCGCACATCCGGTCCTGTTGTTCGTTGGCCGAATCCAGCCGCTCAAGGGTCTCGACGTTGCAATCGAAACGTTGGCCGCCTTGCCGCACGAGGATGCACTGCTTCTCGTCGTCGGTGGTGCAAGCGGTGTGGACGGCAATCGGGAGTATGCGCGAATCGTGGCTCTCGCCGAACGTCTCGGCGTGGCGAACCGGGTGAAATTCGTCGAACCCCAGCCCCACCATCTGCTCTCCACCTATTATCGCGCTGCGGATGTCGTCCTCGTACCTTCTCGTAGCGAGAGTTTCGGTCTCGTGGCACTCGAGGCTTCGGCCTGCGGAACCCCCGTTGTGGCTACCGCGGTCGGTGGACTGCTGTCGCTGATCGACGACGGCGTCAATGGATTCCTGGTGCCGGAACGCGACGCCACACTTTTCGCCCGTCGCGTGATGCAGGTGTTAAATGACCCGCATTTGGCCAATCGACTCAGCGCTCAGGCGGTGGCCCGCAGTCGGCGATATTCGTGGCAGCAGGCCGCCATGCGAATGCGCAGAGTGGTAGCTGAATTCGCCGCGCGCGATTTGGTTTCGTGCAACTGACGTATTCGTGACGCACACGAGATGAGCGATCTCTTCGACGAGAGCCAGCGGGCAACACTGGAGCGCCGCATCGACGAATGGCTCGGCACCGTACATCGAGCCCACCCCAACACGGTTGCGGCGGAGCGGGCCATGAACGAGAACGACCGTTGGATGGTGCGACTCCACGGCGAAGCCAAGGAGTTCACCACCATCTGGTTGCGCCTCGGACAACGCACGCTGCGGTACGAAACCTATGTGATGCCGTTCCCCGAAGAACACGTGCCCGAGGTCTTTGAATTGCTCCTGCGTCGCAACGAGCGACTCGTTGGTGCGCACTATGCGCTCGGTGCAGAGAACGCGGTGTACCTCACGGGTGAATTGGTGCTCGCGGCGCTCGACGAACTCGAACTCGATCGCATCATCGGAACGTTGTACGCCACCGTCGAATCCCATTTCGAGGAACTCGTCCACCTCGGATTTGCGCGTCGATTCCAGGCAAGTCAGTAGCCTTCGCGTGGTGAGTGAATCGCCGATGTTGGTGATCATCGGCGGCGGCAACATGGGGACGGCCCTCGTCCAGGGAGTTTTGCGGTCCGGTCACGAGCCGACGACGATCACGATCGTCGAGGTGAACCAAGAACGTCGACGCGAGTTGTCCCGGATGTTCGCCAAGGTTGTCGTCGTCGATTCCATACCGAACTGTCGGGATGTCGTGGTGGCCGTGAAACCCCACGACGCAGCCCAGGTGTGCGCGGATGCCGCCGCCCGAGGCGCGAAGCGACTCATCTCCATTGCCGCCGGAGTGAGGATCGCCACCTTGCAGAAGGCGAGTGGGGACACGGTGCGGGTCGTGCGAGCCATGCCGAACACCGCCGCCCTCGTCGGACTCGCGGCGACCGCCATGGCAGTCGCACCGTCGTGCGACGGAGCCGATCGCGCCTGGGCGCGGGGTTTGTTGGAAGCAATCGGATTGGTCGTCGAGCTGGACGAGTCGAGGCTCGACGCATTCACGGGGCTGGTGGGCTCCGGCCCGGCCTACGTGTTCTATTTGGCCGAGGCGCTTCGCGAGGCCGCGGTTGTTCAGGGTTTCGACGCCGAGACGAGTGCAACATTGGTGGCACAAGTGCTTGCGGGATCGGCGGCGCTGCTCCAGCGTGAGCCTCATGGCGCCGAACAACTTCGGCAACGAGTTACCTCACCGAATGGAACCACCGCCGCAGGCGTTGCGGCGTTGGATGTGGGACGTGTGCGTGAGGCAGTCGTGGCAGCGGTTCGTGCAGCGACCTTGCGCAGCAAGGAACTCGGCAACGAGTAGCACGACGACGAACATCATCGCGAGTCACATTCGTGCCGCTTAGCGCTGTTTCGTCAGGATAGCAACCTGCACGAGAGAGTTTGGTGCATGGCTCCGGCTCCGGAAATTTTTCGTTCTGGGGAGTTGTAAATTCTCGAACACTGCGTAAGGTAGGACTTCAACAGATCACCGGTCGGCTTGCCGTTCCGGGAGTCGCGCCCGCAAGGGTCGCGCCGTATGGGTCGGTGCCGTCGGGGGGTTGGCACCGACCCTTACGTTTTTCTGGTCGGGTGCTTTCGACGAGCACACGCTCGTAGCGTGACCGCCACGGTGACTGCACAGCGATACGACACCATTTCGTTTCTTTCCGACTACGGCACCCGTGATGAGTTCGTCGGCATCGTCAAATGTGTCATCGCCGACATCGCACCACAGGCGCGGGTCATCGACCTCACGCACGAGGTACCCCCGTTTGACGTTCGTGCCGGATCGCTGGCGCTTGCCCGGTGCATCTCGTACGTGCCGACGGGCATCGTGCTCGCCGTGGTGGATCCAGGCGTTGGGACGGAGCGTCGCGGCGTGGCCATTTCCGTCGGCGGCGGTCGTGGAATTTTGATTGGTCCGGACAACGGGCTCCTGTCGATGGGTACGGCCCTTGCTGGTGGTGCCGAATCCGCGGTCGTGCTCAACAATCCCGAGTTTCAGTTGGCAGCACCCGGAGCAACGTTCGCCGGACGGGACGTCTTCGCGCCCGCCGCGGCACATCTGTGCAACGGAGTTCCGTTGAGCGAACTTGGAGACCCCGTCGATCCGAACCTGCTCCTCCCGGGTGTGGTGCCGTTGTCCCGAGTGGAGCATGATGGCGTGGTAGCCGAGATCACGTGGGTTGACCGGTTCGGAAACTGTCAACTCAACGTCGGTCCCGAGGAAGTTGCCTCGTTCGGGTCGGTGCTGAGCGTTGCTTGGAACACGGCGATGGGGGAGCGCTCAACGCGAAGCGCGACCGTCGTCGGAAACTTCTCGGCAATCGGCGGTGGTGTCGGATTGGTCGTCGACTCCTTCGGCATGCTCGCGATCGCCGTCGATCGTGGCTCGGCGGCCGAGCAGCTCTCGATCGGAGTGGGTGACGCAGTCACGCTGTCGGCGCTCAGCGACGAATCAGTGTTGACCACGAACGTGCAACTTCGTCGCGGACCGAGCAGCACGTGACTCGGTCTCGGTAAGGTTGTCGCCGTGCGTCCCGCCACCACGTTGGCTCTCGGCCTCTTGCTTGCGGCAATATTTGCCGCCGGACTCGTCTCCATCCTGATGAGTTGAAGAGCGGGACGATTGCAATGAATCTCGCTTCGATCATCGACGGACACGACGAGTCGTCCACTGCGATCATCTCCCGCGGACAGGTCACGACGTTCGGCGAACTGTCACGTCGGGTGGCGGCAATGCGAGGCGCACTCGAAGGTCTCGGAGTCGCGCGCGGCGATCGCGTGGCGCTGATATGTGGCAACACGATCGAGTTCGTCGTCACGTACTTTGCCTGCCTGGGTCGAGGAATCGTCTGTGTTCCGATGAATCCGACCGCACCGGCCCCCGAACTCCAACGTGAACTCGGAGTGGTCGGCGCGCGTGCGGCGGTGGTGGCCCCGTCGGCTGCCGCGAGTTGGTCGCAAGTGGATCGCTCCTCCTTGTCGCATCTCACGCACGTGATCACGACCTCGGGCGAGCTCCGAGACTCACTTCACTACTCCGAATTGGTCGAACATGCGCCGGCGCCGCTGCTGGAGGTGCAGCAGGATGACCTCGCGGTCATGCTTTTCACGAGCGGCACGGCCGGGTCACCGAAGGCGGCGATGTTGTCGCACGGCAACCTCGCTTCGAACCTCGAGCAACTCACCAAGGTTCGAACGATCGACGAGTCCGATGTGGTGTACGGAGTGCTACCCCTCTTCCACATCTTCGGCCTCAACGTGGTGCTCGCGTACTCCTTGATGCACGGGTCCACGATCGTGTTGGTGGAGCGATTCGATCCGATGACCGCCGTCGAAACGATTCGCGACCGAAAGGTGACGCTGATTCCGGGTGCACCCCCTCTCTGGATGGCTTTCGAACAGATGCCCGGCCTACCGAGGGACACGTTTTCCAGCGTGCGAACTGCACTCACCGGCGCGGCAAAGATGCCCGAGCACACCACACGGGCGCTGTTCGAGCGCCACGGTTTGCTCGTCACCGAGGGATACGGTCTCACCGAATGCTCGCCCGTCGTCACCACCACGACTGACGTCGACAAAGAGACCGCACTGACGAAAATCGGCTCGATTGGTCGCGTGCTCCCCGGTGTGGAGGTTCGACTCGTCGATGAAAACGGAGAGAACGCACTGCGTGGCGACGCCGGCGAGGTTTGGGTGCGTGGTCCGAACGTGTTTCGTGGCTATTTCGAGGATGCGCTGTCCACGGCTCGTGCGCTCACTCCGGATGGTTGGTTGCGGACCGGCGACATTGCAGTGATCGACGACGACGGCTTCCTGTACCTCGTCGACCGCGCCAAGGACTTGATCATCGTGTCGGGCTTCAACGTGTATCCGGCCGAAGTCGAGGAGGCCATTCTCGAACATCGGAGCGTGTTGCAGACCGCGGTCGTCGGAGTCGACCACCCGCACACCGGCGAGACGGTTCGCGCCTACGTGGTGTTACGGGACGGCACCCAACTTGACGAGGACTCCGTGATCGACCATTGCCGAGCTCGCCTGGCTCGCTACAAGTGTCCGACCAAGGTGTTGTTCGTGCAGCAATTGCCGATGGGTGCTACGGGGAAGGTGTTGCGTCGAGCACTGCGGTAGACCTTCGGGCACCCGGTACGAGGAATCCGACGAAGAGAATCACCACACCGACGGACAATGTGACGGTGAATGCCCGCACTTCACCCAGTCGTCCGGCCAATGAACCACTCGCCGACAGCACCAATGTGCCGAGTGCAACGAGAACGTTGCTCAACACCAGGCGATTCGCGGAGATAGAGACGTCACGACGTGCGCCAGCGACGGCGGGTGACGATCCCTTCAGGAGTCGTGCCACCGACCACAATGCCCCGAGGATGATCACGAGAGCGGGAACTCCGGATCCGATTGCTGCGAGACTGCGAGGAAGCACACCGAAGTGATCGCGTGCGCGTGGAATTTCGTCCCCAACGATCGGCGATTTCGTCGGCGCAATCACCATCACTCCGATTGCGAAGGCACTGAGCAGAGCAAGTGTGCTGCGGAGCGGCCGCGCAACACGGTTACCGGCCAGCAATGCAACGGTGCCGAGGGCGAGCCACGCGACGTTGAGTACCGCACCCGCGGTGAAGAACACCCTGAACACACCGTCCGACCACCCGCTCGCCGTCGCCCACCACAATGCACCGGCTCCGATGAAAAAGAGTGCCATCGCAATCGTCCACGCACCGTGGTGAGCGAGTCGACGGCGATGCCATCGGTCGGCGGTGACCAAGGCAAAGACGAGCGCCACCACGCTCGCGAACGCCGCGAGAGATACGGTCAGACGGTCCACAACGGGAGCAGGCTAGGGAGCGACCAGCGGGGGTTCGGGTGCCATCGGACACCACGACTCGATTGGCTCGTGAAACTATGCGCAAGCACCGTACCCTGAAGGCATGCCTGCTCCAGAGACCACATCGACTCGCCGCCGCCGAATTCCGAGTGCGGCGGTTAATCGACTCCCGGTGTACCTGCAAATTCTTACCGACCTCCAACTCACCGAAACCTCGCAGGTGTCGAGCGACCAACTCGCCGTGCTTGCGAACGTGAACGCGGCGAAGGTCCGCAAGGACCTGTCGTACCTCGGTACCTACGGCACTCGTGGAGTCGGATACGAAGTCGCGTTCCTTATTTATCAAATCAAGCGCGAGCTCGGACTGCTCTCGCAGTGGAAGACGATCGTGGTCGGCGCCGGAAACCTCGGTTCGGCGATCACCGCCAACGGGGGCTTCACCTCCCGCGGCTTTCCCGTGATCGCTCTCTTCGATGTGGACCCTCGCAAGGTTGGAACCCGTATCGGGGAGTTGGACGTACGAAATCTCGACGAGATGAAGGACTTCGTCAAGTCGAACGGTGTTCACATCGGTGTCCTCGCCGTGCCGTCCACCGCGGCGCAGTCGGTGGCGGACGACTTGATTGCCGCCGGCATCGGCTCGCTACTCAACTTTGCTCCCGTCGTCCTCACCACACCCAAGGGCGTCACGGTCCGCAACGTGGATCTCGGTGTCGAGTTGCAGATTCTTGGCTACCACGAACAACTGCGTGGTCAGGGCACCGCCAAGCAGGCTCGCGTCTCGGTCTAAGTCACTACCTCGACTCACATGCGATGTAGTTCACCGCTTTGTAGCAATCACCAGCAGACTCGAGCCAATTGGCAATCGTAAGGCGAGTGAAATCTCGAACCGTGCCAGGAGTCGACCAAGTAGCCCACCGCTCGCGCTGAGAGTCTCGGACGTTGCCACCGCCCGACGAAGACCAAGGCGGTACGGCAACGACCTGAGGAGCAGAAGTGGAACGACGGTAGTGACGAAGAAGTAGCCGACTCGTGTCACGACGAATCCCTGGGTTTCCAGCTCGCGTCGAATCAACTTCTTGTTGTAGCGCAGGTAATGGCCACCATCGATATCGAACTGACTCCACAACGACATCAACGCCGGAAGTGTGAGAATGAACGCACCGCCGGGTAAGAGTATGCGATGAACTTCGCGAAGCATTGACCGTCGATCATCAACGTGCTCCAGGACGTCGAACATCGACACCGCATTGAGCGACTCAGACGGGAGACCGAGTTGTTCCAGAGTGGCGCAGAAGGAGTGCACGCCGCGTTGGGCGGTCATGACCGCGCCCGCATTGGAGGGTTCGACCCCGAGAACCTGGCGTTCACGTGATTGTAGGAATTTGGAGACCACGCCTGTGCCACCGCCAACGTCCCATATCGCGCCGTTGACATGGGCCCTTCGTAGTGCGCGTTCGATGACGACGTTTCGCGTTCGATACCACCAACTTTCATCGAGCAAGTCATCCATCGTTCGCCATGTGTCGTCGAGGTAGACGGACTTAGATTGCTCCCGATTCACGTCGACCCAAATATGTCGGTCGGCGTCCCAAGTGAGGTGCGAATCAGGAGTCCACCCGAAGTCTCGGTGCAAGCGCTCTAGTTCGGGATGCATGTGAATGCCCAGCGTAGATGTCGTCGTAGTGTGACGAGTGATGCGTCAGTTGCTGAGTTGGCGTACGTGGGCTGCGATCGGGGCGTTGTTGATCTTGGCCACGGTGGTGCAATTGCTGACGAGTCGCGGACCGCGCGGCATCGACGACACCTCCGTACAACCATCCGAGCGTCGGGTGGAAGCCATCGCATCGGTCATGGCGATCGAGTCGAGTGAAGCGTTCGCCGTCATCGACGGTCTGACGGTGGGTTCGGCCACGCTCACCCTCGACGATGGGCGAACCGTCGGAATCACGCGTGGCACGCCGGGGGAGGTCGACTGCGCGGATCGCACGACCCCGGCAGCATGCGTATTCCTGGCGGACATGCTCGGAGACGGTGTCGTGTGGTACGCGCTCGTGAACGCCGATGGTCCAGCCTCGAGAATTCTGGCGGTACCGACGCTCGTCGACATGACCGACGGTGGTGACACGGGAGTGCTGGTGAATGGCTGGCACGTTCCGCTGGCCAATGGAGTCGTACGCACGTGTGCCGGTGCGCAGCGCTCGACGTCGCTTCGGGCGTTCATCAACTCGTACTCCACGCAGGGCATTACCACGGTGCTCGACCTTGATCGCGACGAGGTGGTCGAGGTTGTTTGTGTCGGTTGAAATCCGACGCGACTACGCGTTGGGTGCGAGCCTGACGATTCGCGCCGCCATCGCGTAGGCGAGTTCGGCCGGACCCTTCTCGTCGGGACGCAACAAATTGGCCATGATTCGCAACACCCACTCCATGAGTGTGCGACTGTGGATTCCCACCCGGGACAACTCGCGCATCAACGCGGGTCGTCCGATGACGCGGGCGAACAACCGCGCCACCTTGAAGTACTGGCCATACTCTGCGTCGAGCAAACCGGGATACTGCTGCAACGCCGACGCGTCACCGCTGCGGAGCGCATCGTGGAGGACGCCCGCGGCGATGCGTGCTGTTTCGTATGCGTAGTCGATGCCCTCGCCATTGAAC
>SXPW01000068.1 GCA_005793785.1 Actinomycetota bacterium
CGCATCGCCGAGATGCGTGGCTGATCGCAGCGAAACTCACCGGTTTCGTTGCCGCGTCGGAGTACGCGTTCAAGGAAGTCGATCGACTGCTCGTCGAGTTGCTGACTGATGCTCTTCATCAACGGATTGCGCAACGCCTCACCCCACGCATCGATCCACAACATCCACTCCACGTCGTCGCTTCCCTCGGGGACGTAACTCTCGATGAGACGCCACAGTTGCGCAGTGGCGGATTGCCCAAGTTCGATGTCGCGCTCCATCTCCGAGAGGTCCTTGCGCGCGTAGTACTCGAAGGCTGCAGCCAGCAGCGCTTCCTTGCTGTCGAAGTGGTAGTGGATGAGGCTGTTGGAAACGTTCAGTCGCTTTGCCACGTCGGCGATCCGGGTACCCGCGAAACCGCGGTCGATCACCACCTTGCACGTGGCCTCGAGAATCTCCACTCGTCGGGCCTCGACGGCGTATTTCTTCACGAGGTGACCTTACTCACGGTGGGATGAAACGATCGTGGCGACGTCGTTCCCCCTGGGTACCTAGCCTCAGGTCTCGTGTCCGCGCCTGACAACATCACGTCCACCGGTATCGGCCTCACGAGGTATCGGATCGTTGCTTGGTGTGCCTTCATCTCGCTCTACATCATCATCGTGACTGGTTCTCTGGTGAGGCTCACCGGGTCTGGGCTCGGTTGCGTCGATTGGCCGGCATGCAACGAGGAGCGCTTCGTCGATGTGACGTCGACGCATGCCGCCATCGAACAGATCAATCGATTATTCACCGGAGTGGTGGCGGCCAGCGTCATCGTTGCAGCATTGGCCGCACTGGCCATCCGTCCGCGAAATCGGCAGATCGGTCGTTTTGCTTCGTTGCTCGTCGTCGGCGTGATTGGTCAGGTGGTACTCGGCGGAATCGTCGTCCTGACGGGTTTGCACCCCTTGGCGAACATGGGGCACTTCGTCTTGTCGGTGCTCCTCATGACGTGGGCGTATTGGTTGCTCGTGGAAGTGCGACGTGCTCGCGACGGACGACCGTTCCAACCCACCGCCGAGCCCGTCACAACGCTCCTGGTTCGGGGACTCGTGGTCTTGGTGGCCATCGCGATCGTAACGGGAACCGTCGTCACCGGATCGGGACCGCACGCGGGGGACGAAACGGCGATGCGCTTTCCTTTCCTCTTGACGACGGTTGCACGTATCCATGGCGGCAGCGTGCTCGTCACGTTGGTCTGTGCCGTGTTGCTCGGAGTGTTGTTGCGAGGATCTACGCGTGTTGAACTGCGGCGCGCATTCGAGACGTTCCTTTTCGTCGCATTGCTGCAGGCGGGTGTGGGGTACCTGCAGTATTTCACCGGAGTGCCCATCCTCCTGGTTGCCGTCCACATCGCCCTGAGTATTGCGGTGTGGTTGTGCGCGCTCCGTCTCAACGGGCGTTTGTACGAGGTTGTGGCACACTAGAACGATGCCAAAATCGAGGATTGGGCGGTGGCTCCTCTTCGTTCTATTGTCGCTGTCGGGACTTGGTTTCGGTCGATTCGCTTCGGCTGAGGTATCGGACGATCTCGGAGTAATCGGTCAGCTGCAATACACGGATGCCGTCGGCGCAAAGGTGCTCGTCGAGGGTGTCAGTCTTGCCATTGACGACGTCGGTTCGGCGGTGTCGGGGAAGGACGGAACGTTCCGTATTCCGGTTCCCGCGCCCGGTGAGTACACCATCGTGCTCGATTCCGCGACGTTGCCAACCGGCGTGGTTCTGCGGGAGGCTGAGCGAGCGTCGCTCGTGGCCAAGGTCAGTGAAAACGGTGACCAGCGCGTCATCTTTCCCCTCATTCTCGGCGACTCGGTGGTGGCCTCGGCCGAGAACAACTTTTCGGTTCGCCGTATCAGTCAGCTCACCTTGGAGGGCATCAAACTCGGCTTGTACCTGGCGATGGCGGCGATCGGCTTGTCGCTCATCTTCGGTACGACGGGACTCGTGAACTTCGCGCATGCCGAACTCATCACCTGGGGAACGTTGATGGCGTACTTCTTCAACGTGTACGGCTTGGTGGGTACCTTCGGATTCCTGTCGTTCCTACCTGCCCCGTTCGGAAGCGGCGTCAATTTCATCGTGGCGACACTGCTCGCGACCGTTGCTGGTGGTGTGCTCGGCTACGTGCTGAATCGGGTGGTGTTTCGCACCTCGCGCAACGCGGGGGTGTCGTTGCTGGCCCAGATGGTGATGACCATCGGGCTCTCCATCTTCCTTCGCTACGTCTTCGTCTACTTCTTCGGCAGTCGTTACCGCGTGTACCTCGATTACGCCTCGCAACGAGCGAACACGTTCTGGGGAATGGAATTGACCAGTCGCGACGCCGTCGCGATGGCGGTGTCGGTGGTCATCCTCGTCGCGGTGGGGCTCGGTCTCACGCGAACCAAGACTGGCCGCGCGATGCGTGCCGTCTCCGACAATCGGGATCTCGCCGAATCATCGGGTATCAACGTGGAGAAGGTCATCTCCCAGGTGTGGATCTTCGGCGCTGCATTGGCTGCGCTCTCCGGTACGTTCTTCGGCTTCGACACCGTCAAGTGGGATCTCGGCACACGAATCCTCCTCCTGGTTTTCGCCGCGGTCACGCTCGGGGGATTGGGAACATCGTTCGGCGCGCTCGTCGGCGCCCTCATCGTCGGTGTGGTCATCAACTGGTCGACGCTCGTCATCGACACCGAGTTGAAGAACATGACCGCCCTCATCGTGTTGATCCTCGCCCTTCTCCTGCGTCCGCAGGGCATCCTCGGCAAGAAGCAAAGGATCGGCTGACGTGGACTGGGGGTTCATTCTCGAACGCACCTTTTCGGCGATGATCGGCCCGGAGGTGATGGTGTACGCACTCGCGGCGGTCGGGTTGAACGTCCACTTCGGATACACGGGGCTCATGAATTTCGGTCAGGTCGGTTTCATGGCGGCCGGGGCATACGGCGTTGGCGTGACGGTGTTCTGGCTGGAGTGGAACTTCTGGGTGGGCATCTTCTTCACCTTCGTGTACGCCGCGGTGTTGGCGCTGTTGCTCGGTATTCCCACCCTGCGATTGCGTGCCGATTATCTCTCGTTGGTGACCATCGCAGCGTCGGAAACCATTCGACTGCTGGCGCGCTCACGCGTCATGCAACCGATCACCGGTGGTGTCGAAGGTGTGAATCAATTCGCGGGACCGTTCTACGATTTGAGTCCGTTCAAGTTGGGGGAGTTCTACTCGTTCGGACCCTTCAAGTACCTCGGACGCGACGTGTGGGTATTGCTCGTGGGCTGGACCATTTTGTTGCTCACGACCTTGATGGTGCGGCAACTGATGCGCTCGCCATGGGGACGAACGCTTCGCGCCATTCGGGAAGATGAAGATGCCTCCCGGGCGCTCGGTAAGAACGCGTACTACTACAAGATGCAGGCACTCATGCTGGGTGGAATCATCGGTGGCGTCGCCGGCACGTTGCAGGTGATTCAGAAGGCATCGGTACAAGCCGACACGTTCAACCCGGTCATCACCTTCACGATTTGGACGATCCTCATCATCGGCGGACCCGGCCGAGTGTGGTCCCCGATCGTCGGTTCATCGATCTATTGGACGTTGATCGTCTTCATCGAGAACACGCTTCGACAGTTGCCTCCCGGCGTTCGTACGACCCTGGAGGACACGGTGCAATTGTCCGACTTCAACATCGCGATGCTGCGATTCATCCTCGTGGGAATCGGGCTCCTGCTCCTCGCGCGGTTCCGTCCACAAGGAATCTTCGGCTCACGAGAGGAGATGGCCCTTGACCGTCGCTGATTCGTCCATCGCCCAGTCGGACGCTCCCATCGTGACTGCTACGGGAGTGGTCAAGTCGTTCGGAGGTTTGCGGGCCGTCGATGTCGAGCGACTGGAGATTCGACGCAACAAGATCACCGCGTTGATCGGACCGAATGGTGCCGGAAAGACGACGTTCTTCAACTTGCTGACGGGTTTCGATCAGGTTGACGAGGGCGAGGTGACACTCGACGGCGAAGTCATCACCGGAACACCGCCGCACCGACTCGCAGCCAAAGGTATGGTTCGCACGTTCCAGTTGACCAAGGCCCTCGCGAAGCTTTCGACGATCGAAAACATGAAATTGGGAGCCCTCGACCAACGGGGGGAGAAGTTCTGGTCGGCCCTCATCCCGGGGTCGTGGTCCGCGCAGGAGCGTGAAATCGAGGTTCGGGCCGACGCCGTGTTGAAGCGGTTCAACCTCACGCACATGCGCGATGAGTATGCCGGAACGATGTCCGGCGGACAGCGCAAGCTGCTCGAGATGGCCCGCGCATTGATGACCGACCCGCGTGTGGTGATGTTGGACGAACCGATGGCCGGCGTCAACCCGGCGCTCGCCCAGAGTTTGCTTGAACTCATCAAATTGCTGCCTGGGGAAGGTCGAACGGTCATCTTCGTCGAGCACAACATGGACGTGGTGCAGGAGATCGCAGATTGGGTGGTGGTGATGGCCGAGGGTCGAATCATCGCCGAGGGAACCCCCGTCGAGATTCGCTCCAACAAGGCGGTCGTCGACGCGTACCTGGGTGCGCACCACGGTTCGGATCTGTCGAAGGTGGAGTTGGCATGACGACCGCAACAGGAGTTGCCGAGAGCCGTGAGGTTCTGCTCGAAGCGCGCAACTTGACGGCAGGGTACACACCCGGGGTCAACATCCTCAACGACTGCTCGTTGACCCTGCACCGCGGGGAGCTCGTCGGCCTCATCGGGCCCAACGGTGCTGGGAAGAGCACGCTGCTGAAGTCGTTGTTCGGTCTCCTGTCGGTGCAATCCGGGGTCATCACTCACCGTGGTGAATCGATCGTCGGCAAGGCAGCACACGAGCTGGTGGAACGAGGTATCGGATACGTGCCCCAACGGGACAACGTCTTCCCCTCGCTCACCATCATGGAGAACTTGGAGATGGGGATCTACCTCAAGCCGAAGCAGTTTCGCGAACGCGCCGAATTCGTCCAGAACATGTTTCCGAGACTCGCCGAGCGCCGGAGTCAGCGGGCGGGATCCCTCTCGGGCGGGGAACGCCAGATGTTGGCGATGGGTCGAGCACTGATGATGAATCCCGAAATCGTGCTCCTTGACGAACCCTCGGCGGGACTGTCGCCCGTCCTCCAAGACCAGGTCTTCGTGCGAACCCGCGAGATCAACAAGGCCGGAGTCTCCGTAGTGATGGTGGAACAGAATGCGCGTCGATGTTTGCAAATCTGCAGTCGGGGATACGTGCTCGATCAGGGCACCAACGCGTACACCGACACGGGTGAGAGGCTCCTCACCGACCCGAAGGTGATCGAGTTGTACTTGGGGACCTTGGCGTCCTAATTACGAGATCCGCCGCCCGAGTCAGGTGGCACGGTCACATGAATGTGTGGTTTGCAGCGGCGTCGACCCAAGAGGGGGTACAAAAGAAAAACCCCGCCCGGTTTCCCGGGCGGGGCCTTCCTTTACTGAGACGAACTCAGCTCGCGAAGACGTACTTGTCGAGCGAGGTATCTGCACCGGCCGCACCGTAGGAGATGATGCGGAACGAGGCAGCTGCGGGCTCACCGGCGTCGACGAACTCGTACGGTCCACCAAGACCGTCGTAGTCGATGTCGGTACCAGCCTGGACGAGGGTGAGGCACGACGCGAAGTCCGTGCACTTTTCTCCGTCCTTGGTGACGCCGTTGATCTGCGCACCGATCGAGACGCCGTCGGCGCAGCCTGCGATCTCAGCAGCGAGTGCCGAGATGACGACCGCGTCGTAGGTCTCTGCGCCGTAGTCGTAGACACCGTCCACGCCTGCTGCGTCAAGTCGGGCGACGAACGCCGTGATGGCATCCGAACCCTTGAGGTCAACCGACGGGGTGGTGCCCTTCATGCCGGCCAGGATGGTGACATCCGAGACCAACTTGTCGAGACCGGCAATGTTGCCGTCCACGCCGTAAACCTTCTTTGCCGTTGGGCCAACGCCACGCTCGTGCATGGTGGTGAGGATCGGACCGGTTTCGGCGAATCCGACGATCAAGATCGCGTCCGGGTTAGCGGCCACAACCTTGTCGACTTCGGCGTCGAATGCTTCGGTGCCTTCCGCGTACTCGATGAACTCGGGCACGGTGCCACCTGCTGCTTCGAAGTCAGCCTTGAATGCTTCCGCGAGACCGACACCGTAGGCGTCGTTGCGGTAGAGCACTGCGGCTGAGGTCGAGCCTTCCTCGATGACGAGGTTGGCGAGCACGCGACCCTGGAGCAAGTCCGACGGGGCGGTACGGAAGTACAGGCCCTTGTCGTCGTACGTGGTCAGGGTTGGCGAGGTGTTGGCAGGTGAAAACTGCACCACACCGGCTGAGGTGATCTTGTCGATGACCGTCAACGAGACGCCCGACGAAGCCGCGCCAAGGATGACCTGGGCGCCGGCTGCGAGCAGACGGTCGACTTCGGTGTTGGCGGTGTCGGTGGTTGCGTCACCCGAGTCACCCTGGTTGATCTCAACCGGGTTGCCGAGCACGCCGCCAGCGGCGTTGATGTCTTCCACTGCGAAATTCGACGCCGCGATTTCTGGCGGTGCGAGGAACGCGAGTGAACCAGTCACCGGAAGGATGGTTCCGATGTTGAGGGTGGAAACTGCGCAGTCCGTGGCTGGTGCCTCGGTCTCCTCAGTGACCTCCTCTGCCGCCTCGTCGTCGCCGCCGCAAGCCGCGAGCACGAGTGCTCCGGCTGCAACGAGCGCGCCGAAACGACGCATGTTGCTTTTCTTCATTTGTCTCCCCCTAGGAGTTGGACGGCATCTGACCGTCCGTATTGGGTACCGTCAGGCTACAAGTGCGCGGCGGCTTTGAACAGCCGGTCCCGTATGGCAACTCCCAGCCCCGCGGCAGGTGGGAGAACCACGTGGGCCGTATCGACCCCGGCTCGATCGAGTTCACGCAGACGCTCGAACAGGTGTCGTGCAGTCTCCACTGCATCCCCGTCGCATCGTAGGACCACGGCGCTGTCACCGGGCAGGTCGGCAGCATTCTCGTGCAGTACCAGACGCGCCTTTGGCGCGTAATGCCGTGCAAGCATGCCGGACGCTCGCGTCGTGCCTGAGGGTGTGTCGGCGAGTGTCACGTCGATGTCGGCGAGAAGATCCCTGATCGTGTCGAACGTCCCCGAAACGTGACGCAGGATCTCGGGTTGTGCCGTCGTGCAGTCCACGATCGTGGATTCGACACCAACCAAACAGTCTCCCCCGTCGAGGATGACGGGTACGTCGGTTCCGAGGTCGTCGAGGACGTGTTGGGCCGACGTGGGTGAGACGCATCCGAAACGATTCGCCGACGGAGCGGCA
>SXPW01000069.1 GCA_005793785.1 Actinomycetota bacterium
ATAATCCCTTGGTCGTAGGTTCGATCCCTACCTGGCCCACATGATCATGGTCGTGCCTGCATGACGTCGATCGTCTCCCCACTCCTCGGCACGGTCGTCTCGGTGCGCGTGTCGGCTGGCGAATCGGTGGCGCGCGGTACCGAACTGTGCGTGATCGAGTCGATGAAGATGGAACATCCCGTGGTCGCCGAGGATGATGTCGTCGTCGAGCGGGTGATGGTTCGAGCAGGCGACGAGGTGACCGAAGGTGCGACGCTGTTCGAGGTGCGCGGTGCCGAGCAGTCGCGATTGGGAGAGCTTCGGGTTCGACAGTCGAAACTCGACGACTCGTCGCGTCCTGCCGCGACCGCGCGTCGCCACGACCGCGGCATGCGCACGGCGCGCGAGAACATCGCCGACTTGTTCGATGACGGAACCTTCGTCGAGTACGGGGGATTTGCGGTGGCTGCACAGCGACGCAGACGTGGAATCGACGACCTCATCGACAACACGCCCGCCGATGGTCTGATCACGGGGATCGGGTTGGTCGACGGCATGCGGTGTGCCGTACTCGCCTACGACTACACGGTGCTTGCCGGTACGCAGGGTTTCGTCAATCACCGAAAAACGGATCGGATCCTGGACGTCATCGAACGCGAACGACTGCCCGTGGTGCTGTTCGCGGAGGGTGGCGGCGGACGACCCGGCGATGTCGATGCGCCCGGAGTTGCCGGACTCGACGTTCGGTCGTTCGCGTCCTTCGCGCGACTTTCCGGTTTGGTGCCGACGATCGGAATCGCCACGGGATACTGCTTCGCGGGGAATGCGGCATTGCTCGGCTGCTGCGACGTCGTCAGCGCCACCGAGAACGCGAACATCGGGATGGCCGGTCCAGCCATGATCGAGGGCGGCGGGTTGGGCGTCGTGGCGCCCACGGAGATCGGACCGACATCCGTTCAGTCGACCAACGGTGTGATCGACGTCGTCGTGTCGAACGAGGCGGAGGCCACCGAGATCGCCAAACGGTACCTGGCGCTCGTCGTCGACGGTGCAGCCAGCATCGGTCCAACCGGAGTCGTCGCCGAAACGGAAGCGGTATCACGCCTACGACGAACGAACCTCCGCGACATCATCCCCGAACAGCGAACCCGGGTGTACGACATGCGAGAAGTCGTCCGCGCACTCGTGGACGAAGGCTCGCTCCTCGAACTTCGTCGCGGCTTCGCACCCGGAGCAATCACCGCATTCGCGCGAATCGATGGTCGCGCGGTGGGTATCATCGCGAACGTTCCCGCACATCTCGGTGGCGCCATCGACTCCGACGCCGCGGACAAATTTGCACGATTCGTGCAACTCTGCGACGCCCATGACATTGCGATCGTCTCCCTCTGCGACACGCCGGGATTCATGGTCGGACCGACGGCCGAAACCACCGCACAAGTACGTCACTTTGCACGACTCTTCGTCACGGCGGCGAGCATCACCGTTCCATGGATCACCATCGTGACCCGCAAGGGGTACGGATTGGGCGCCCAAGCGATGGCGGCAGGAAGTTTCCACGCCGCCACCACCACGTTGGCCTGGCCGACGGGTGAATTCGGGGGAATGGGTCTGGAGGGTGCGGTTCGGCTGGGCTACCGCAAGGAATTGTCCGCCGAGCCAGACGCCGAACGTCGCGCACAACTGGAGGAGCGCCTGATCGCCGCCGCCTACGAGCAAGGCTCCGCGCTCAACATGGCGATGCACATCGAGATCGACGACGTCATCGATCCGGCGGACACCGCCGGGCGAATCGTCGCCACCCTGCGGGCATGTGCGGCGCCCACGGCCCGGGTCGGTAAGAAGCGCCCGATGGTGGACACCTGGTGACGTTTCAGTGACCCGACGGCCTCTGGGCGGTCAACTATGCTGGCGCGCATCAACAAACGCGTGCGACACCCGTCGTACGAGAGGGAGAAACACACAATGAGGAAGCAAAGAGGACTGAAGTCCGCTGCGCTCGCCATTGCCGCATTCGCGCTGATCGCCAGCGCCTGTGGCAGCGACGATGCCGCGGAAGAAGTCACCGAAGACACCGAAGCCGCAACCGAGGAAACCACTGCGCCACTGCCTGGCGCGGGCGTTCTCGCGTGCATGGTCACCGACACCGGTGGTGTCGACGACAAGGGCTTCAACCAGATTTCCTACGCGGGCATGCAGAAGGCTGAAGCCGAACTCGGCGTCACCATCGACCTGCTCGAGTCGGCCAGCGACGCCGACTACGCGCCGAACCTCCAGTCGTTCGCCGACAAGGGTTGCAACATCACCGTGACGGTGGGCTTCCTCCTCGGCGACGCGACGAAGGCTGCTGCTGAGGCCAACACCGGTCTCAACTACGCGATCGTCGACTATGCCTACGACCCGCCCGTGGCCAACGCCCGTGGTTTGGTGTTCGCAACCGACCAGCCGTCCTTCATGGCCGGCTACTTGTCGGCGGCGATGTCCAAGTCCGGAATCGTCGGCACCTACGGTGGCGTCAACATTCCGCCAGTAACCGCATTCATGGAAGGTTTCCGCAAGGGCGTTGAGTACTACAACGCTCAAAAGGGTGCTTCCGTGAAGTTGCTCGGCTGGGACGGAACCGACGGTACGTTCGCCGGAAACTTCGAGAGCCTCGACGACGGCAAGAACATTGCCAAGAGCCAGGCCGACGAAGGCGCCGACATCATCTTCCCGGTCGCGGGCCCAGTGGGTCTCGGCTCGGCGCAATTCGCGCTCGAGTCCGCCGGCAAGGTGAAGATCATCGGTGTCGACGTGGACATGAGCGTGTCCAACCCGGACGCAGCCGAGGTGTACATCGCATCGGTGTTGAAGAACATCGACGCAGCCGTTTTCGCCGCCATCAGTGACGTCGTTTCAGGCAGCGGCGTCACCGACAACTACGTTGGCACCCTTGCCAACGGTGGTGTGGGCGTGGCATTCACCGCAGTTCCCGCCGATTTGCAGGCCGAAGTTGAGGCCATCGGTGCGGGAATCGCAGACGGATCCATCAAGCTCTAACCAGCTCGAAGCGTTACAACAGCGGGGCGGGTCGCGAAAGCGGCCCGCCCCGTTTGTATTACTCTGAACTCCCTGTGAGGCGAACCGCGCAATGAAGTTCGAACTTCGCGGAATCACCAAACGATTCCCCGGCGTGGTCGCCAACGACGGCGTCAATCTCCACGTGTCGACCGGGGAAGTGTTGGCCCTGATCGGCGAGAACGGGGCTGGCAAGAGCACCCTCATGAACGTGCTGTACGGGCTCTACCGGGCCGACGAAGGCGAACTGCTCATCGACGGGAAGCCGTCGCATTTCTCGTCGCCGGCCGATGCCATCGCCGCCGGCATCGGAATGGTGCACCAACACTTCATGCTCGTACCGGTCATGACGGTTGCCGAGAACGTGGTGCTCGGGGTCGAACCGACCGGTCGATTCGGGAGCCTCGATATCGACGAGGCGCGACGAATGGTCCGTGAAGTTTCGGACAAGTACAGCCTCGAACTCGATCCCGATGCCGTCATCGAAGACCTCTCCGTAGGAGTACGGCAACGTGTGGAGATCGTCAAGGTGCTGATGCGCGATGCGAAAATCGTGGTGTTCGACGAGCCGACGGCCGTGTTGACGCCGAGCGAGATCCTCGAGTTCTTCGAGATCGTGCGATCCTTGGTAGCCGCAGGTCGCGGAGTGATCTTCATCACCCACAAGCTGAAAGAGGCGCTCAGCGTCGCGGATCGAATCAACGTTCTGCGGCGCGGCAAGGTGGTGGGAGAGGCGCTTCCGAAGAACACGAGCGAATCCCAGATCGCAGAAATGATGGTGGGTCGCGCCGTGCAACTGGTGGTCGACAAGACCGAAGCGGTGCCTCGGGAGTCGATGTTGGACGTGCGCAACGTGACCGTGGTGGAACCGGACGGGCGTGTAGTGGTCGACGACGTGACCTTCGAGGTCCGAGTCGGGGAGATCGTCGGCGTGGCAGGCGTGCAGGGCAACGGGCAAACCGAACTCGTGGAGGCAATCGCGGGGCTCCGACGTGCCGCGAGCGGCTCGATCGTCCTCGGTGGGCGGGACATCACGACCGACTCGCCACGCGAGCGACACGAGGCAGGAATGGCGCACATCCCCGAGGACCGCCAGCGTCAGGGGTTGGTGACGGATCTCTCGATCGTGGAGAACCTCGTGTTGACGCGGTACCACGACTCAGAGTTTTCGAGCGGCATCCGTATGAAATGGGACGTTGCCAAAACCAGGGCGAAGGAACTCGTCGCTGCCTACGACATTCGTACCACCGACCCAGCTCAACCGGCTTCGACCCTGTCGGGTGGCAACCAGCAAAAGGTCATCGTCGCCCGCGAATTGAGTCGGGAGATCCGCTTGGCAGTCGCCGCCCAACCCACCCGTGGCATCGACGTTGGTTCGATCGAGTACGTCCATGCGCAAATCGTGAAGGAGCGAGACGCGGGTCGGGCGGTACTCGTAGTGAGCACGGAACTCGACGAGGTGATGTCGCTGGCCGACCGCGTATTGGTGATGTACCGCGGCAGGATCGTGGCCGACGTCGACCCCAAGAAGGTCAGCCACATGGACATCGGTTTGTACATGGCAGGTTCGCGTCCGAGCGGAGCGGTGGCATGAACGACACCCTCAAGTCGCTCCGGTTCACGTTGTTGGCGGTGGTGGCCGCACTGTTCGTCAGCGCATTCATCATCGTGATCACCGACATCGAAGCGCTCGGCAACGGCGACTTCGGCAAGGCGCTGAGCACGCTCGGCACCGCCTACTGGGGCCTCTTCAAGGGTTCCTTCGGTTCGCTACGCGCCATCTCCAACACCATTACGGGAGCGACGCCGTTGTTGCTTGCGGGTTTGGCGGTGTCGTCGGCATTCAAGGCCGGGTTGTTCAACATCGGTGCAACCGGACAAATGTTGGCGGGCGCGATCACGGGTTTGTGGGTGGGGTTTGCGTTCCAGTTGCCACCGCTGCTCCACGTGCCCTTGGCCTTGGTCGCTTCGGCGGTCGGCGGTGCCGCATTCGGGGCGATTCCGGGAATTCTGAAGGCACGCACCGGCGCGCACGAGGTGATCACCACCATCATGCTCAACGGCATCGCATCCTTCACGGTCTTGTGGTTGCTGAAGACCGAGCTCTTCAAACGTGAGGGACGCGATGACGCGATCTCCAAGTTCGTCGAGGACTCGGCCAAATTGCCGAAACTCTTCTGGTTCATGGGCAAGCGAATCGACTTGCTTGCGCACACCGGGTTCGTCGTTGCGTTGCTCGCCACGTTCGTGTTCTGGTGGTTGCTGCGCAAGACGACGCTCGGCTTCGAGATGCAGGCGACGGGCCTCAATCAGGAGGCCGCGCGGTACGCAGGAATGCGCACCAAGTCGCTGATGGTCGTGTCGATGGCGATCGCCGGGTCGTTCGCGGGCTTGGCGGGTGGCACGGAGGTGATGGGGCTGTACGGATATGCGAGTGCAACGGTGGCCGGAGACATCGGCTTCGATGCCATCGCGGTCGCGCTGCTCGGGCGTTCGACGCCGATCGGGACGCTCGTCTCGGCGTTGCTCTTCGGTGCCCTGCAGGCGGGTGGCCGACAGATGCAGGTCGACACCGACGTTCCCATCGATCTCATCATCGTGTTGCGCGCATTGATCGTGATGTTCATCGCCGCGCCGCTCCTGGTGAAGGCGATGTTCAGGGTGAAAGGCGAGGTCAAGTCATTCGGACAAACGTTCAGGGGATGGGGCGGATGACGACGACGCAGGGCATCGTGATCTCCGCCGAACAGCGCAAACGCGCGCGAAGTGTCGGCATCACCTACCTGGTGCTGGCGGCGGTATGTCTCCTCGTGTTCACCCGACGCGCCGGTGACGCCGGATTCAAGATCGGCGAATCGAGTCAATTCACCCTTCCCGCCCAAGGTTTCGGCTGGGCACTCGGCATCGTGTTGGTCGCCGTCGCGGCCGGACAGTTGTTGCGCGGTTACGGCAAGCTGTCCAACGTCGTCCTCGCTCTGGCCACCGCCGCATTCTTCATGAGTTTCCTCGCCTGGGCGGCTGCCGGCGATTCGTTCAGTTTCGTTGGAATGCTGCAGGACACCGTGAGTCGAAGCGTTCCGATCACACTCGGTGCCATCGGTGGCATTCTCAGCGAGCGAAGCGGAGTCATCAACATCTCAATCGAAGGCATGTTGCTGGCCGCAGCGTGCACGAGTGCGATCGGTGCCTCGTTGACCAACCTGTGGATCGGCACGCTCGTCGGAGTGCTCACCGGAGTGGCACTCGCCGCCGTACTTGCGGTGATGTCCATTCGCTACAAGGTCGACCAGGTGATCGTCGGGTTCGCCATCAACTTCTTTGCGCTTGGTGTGACGTCGTTCGTGAGTTTCCGCGTCCTGGTGCCGAATCGCGACACCATGAACAACCTGCTCCCGGTGATGCCAATTCGGATTCCGCTCCTGGCCGACATTCCATTCATCGGTCAGATCCTGTTCGACCAGACCATCTTCGTGTACTTCTCGTTCGTCGCAGTCGCCCTGGCAACGTGGGGTTTGTACCGAACCAAGTGGGGGCTTCGCACCCGCGCCATCGGCGAGTATCCGCGGGCCGCGGGAACCCTCGGTGTCGACGTCAACAAACTCCGCTATCGCAACCTCTTGCTCGCCGGTGCCGTGGCAGGCGTGGGCGGGGCGTGGTGGCCGATCGGCATCGTGGGTCGGTTCGACCAGAACATCACCAATGGTCGCGGGTTCATCGCGCTCGCGGCGGTGATCTTCGGTCGCTGGCATCCAGTCGGGGCACTGTGCGGTGCGCTGGTGTTCGCGCTCTCTGAGGCGGTGCGACTGAAGATCGGCAATTTCGACACGGGTATCCCGAGCGAGTTCCTCATCATGGCGCCGTACGTCGTCACGATCGTGGTGGTCGCCGGATTCATCGGAGCAAGCCGCGCACCGAAGGCGGCCGGTCAGGTGTACGAGGACCAGTGAGCAGCGGTTCGGCACACTCGCCGCACGCCGGATTTCGCGACAAGCGAGTGGTGGTGACCGGAGCAGCCTCGGGCATCGGACATCGGACGGCGGAACTGTTGATGGAAGTCGGAGCGGAGGTCATTGCGCTCGATCGAAATCCGGTCGACCTCGCCGTGACGCAATTCGTCGCAGTGGACATGACGAACCCCGACAGCATTCTTTCCGCGGTCGATGGCATCGTGGGCGAGATCGACGTGCTACTCAACATTGCCGGGGTGCCGGGCACCGCCAACCCGGACGTGACCATGCGGGTCAACGTGCTCGGCCTTCGCTTGCTCACCGAACTGCTCGTTCCAAGGATGAACCGTGGCGGTGCGATCACCAATGTCGCCTCGATCGCCGGAGCGCAGTGGCAGGCGCATCTCGACGAAGTGCAACGATTGCTCGCCACGCCGGACTACGACGCCGGTGTCGACTGGGTGAAGGACCATCCGATGGATGGCAAGCGCGCCTACGACTTCTCCAAGGAATGCGTGGTCGTGCTCACCAAACAACACGGCCGATTCCTGCGCGAGCACGGAGTGCGGGTCAATTCGGTGAGCCCGGGGCCGGTCCGAACGCCGATTCTCAAGGATTTTCGTGAATCCATCGGTCCGATGCTCGACCTCGTCACACGTGAGACCGGCCGTGACGCGAGCGCCGACGACATCGCGCGAGTCCTGCTCTTCGTCTCCGATCCCATCTTGCAGTGGTTGAACGCCAGCGACGTGCAGGTGGACGGTGGGTTCATGAGCGGACTCGTAGGTGGCTGGGTGCAACTCGGTGCGTAGCCGTCCATCAGTGCGGCTCGTAGCCTTGTCGCGGTGAGCAACACTTCGCACCGCTGGTACGCCGCCCGAACGACCGTCGAACAAGTGGAGGAGGGGAGCACCCTTGCCCCGCGATTCGATGCCGACGGATTGATTCCCGTCGTGACCACGGACCATGCAACCGGTGAGGTGCTCATGGTGGCCAACATGAACGCAGAGGCGTTGGCCAAGACCATCGAACTCGGTGAGGCGGTGTATTACAGCCGCAGTCGAAAGCAACTGTGGCACAAGGGTGCCACCAGCGGATTGGTCCAGAAGGTGAAGGAAATCCTCGTTGATGACGATCAGGATGCAATCTGGCTACGGGTGGACGTGCAGGGTGGCGCAAGTTGCCACGTCGGTTATCGCTCGTGTTTCTACCGGAGCGTGCCGATTGCACCGAATGTGGATGGTCCGCTCGACATGGAGTTCACCATCACCGAAAAAGTGTTCGACCCCAAGGTGGTGTACGGCGACGCGCCGAACCCCACCAAGTTGTAGGCCGCGACAGGGCCACGCAACGATGGGGCGTTAGGCGCCCTTCGGCCGAAATGCCGACAAACCGCCACCGACTTCGAGTCGCGCTCCACCGATGAGGTCGACACAGTAGGGAATCGCCGGCAGCACCGCGGTGAGGCATTCGGCGATCGACGACGGCTTGCCGGGCAGGTTGACGATGAGCGACGAGCCGCGAATTCCCGCCGTTTGACGGGACAAGATCGCCGTGGGTACCACCTCGAGCGACACCGCGCGCATGAGTTCACCGAAGCCGGGCATCATCTTGTCGCACACCTGCTCGGTGGCCTCCGGCGTGACGTCGCGTGGGGCGGGTCCGGTGCCACCCGTCGTGACGATGAGGCTGCAGTGTTCGAGGTCGGCCAGATCACGCAGGGTGCGCGCAATGGTGTCGATGTCATCGGCGATGACTCGTGCGACGGGTTCCCATGCGTTGGTGAGATGTCGGGCGAGGAACTCACGGATTGCCGGACCACCCTTGTCTTCGTACACGCCTGTGGACGCGCGGTCACTCACCGTCACGATGCCGATCCGTGCCGCGGATGGCGCTCCGTCGTTCATCAACCCGCGGCTCACCGTCGGTCTACCAATGGATTCCGCGGGGTGTGTTGTACATGCGTCCGAACGTGATCTTGCGGAGAGCCGACTTGCGAATCTGGCGGAGTCCGTAGCGCGCCGACATCTTGAACTGTGCCGCCCGGGACACGCTGGTCACCCTTTCCACCGACTGACGCACCAAGGTGACGAGTTGGGTTTCGCTGGCACTCAGCACGTACGGCTCGATGTGGGCGGGGAAATCGCGCCGGGCGAATCCGAAGGTTTCGTAGTCGGAGTGGTACACGTTCATCAGGCGTTCCGCAGTCGTGGCTTCGCAAACACGGTCGAGAGGGATTCCGATGCTTTCATTGTGGCGCCGCGGGTGAATGTCCTTGCCAGAACGTTCACTGAAGAGTGTCGCGATTCGGTCGATTCCGCCCGGCTCATCGACGCGAACGATCATGTCGTAATCGACGTGATTCGGACGAACGACGCGTGATTGGGGGATGAAATGGGCGTCCACCCAGAAGGCTTCTCGGTGCTCCATCAGGGCCACGGAGTAAGCCGCGAAGCTCGCCGTCATGTTGATGCAATCGTCCTGCATGACGTCGGGAACGAGGTCGAATTTGTCGGTAACCCTGCCCGGAGCGCGCATGAACACCCGGTTCTCCCACGCCGAATAGGCGCGAGCGATTGGATCTCGGAGCGTCGCCAAACGGAGCCAGTCGGGTGAACCAAGAATCTCATCGACCTCGTGCGCCGGTAGTTCGGAGAGTTTTTGCAGACCACTCACATGGCGATTGTGGATCGTCTGGCTCCGATGCAGGTTGGCGGCGATCATTCGCGGAATCACGTCGAGGTTCAGCGAACCCTCCGCTTCGGCGAGCATCCACTTGATGGTGGTGCAGGCCGCCTTGGTGGTGGGGGCGTACATAATGCGGAGCCGCGGAGCGACGAGCGCCGAACGCGCAATCTCGGTCACCGGGAGTCGTGTGGTTGTCATCAGGTGTCAACGATCCAGGATTCGATAGTCATGGAAGAGGCGACCGCGCGTGGCTCGGCGTGCGATGGCCTTTCGAATCTGGCGGGAGCCGTAGCGAGCACCGGCCTGCGTGGCAGAGGCCTGCGAGATGCTGAGCAGGCGTTCCATGACCCCGCGCAGCTGGTACACCAGGCGAGTCTCGGCGTCACTCAACAGGTACGGTTCGACGGAAGGTGCGAATTCACGTTTCTCGAAGCCGAATGCCTCGTAATCCATGAAGTAGGTGGCCATGAGGCGATTTGCGGTGTGGACGTCACAAATCTTGGAGAGGTCGACCTTCATGCCTTCGTTCAATCGCGATGCGGTAATCGACCGACCGGAGCGTTGGCTGATGAGCGTGGAGAGGCGGTCCATGTCTCCCTTCTTGTCGACGCGAATCAACATGTCGTAGTTGATGACATCCGTCCGAACGATGTGCGCCTGCGGCAGGAAGTGTTGGTCGATGGTGAATGCATCGGTGTGTTCACCGATCATCTTGGCGAACAAGGCGAAGCTCGCTGCAATGTCGATTCGACCGTCGACCAACACGTCCTGCGACAGTTCGATTGCCCGTGCAGTCTCGCCAGGTGCACGACGAAAGATCCGGTTCTCCCACGCCGAATACGAGCGAGCCACAGGATCTCGAAGTGCGGCCACCCGCACCCAGTCGGGTGAGCGGAAGATGTTGTCGATCTCGCGCTTGGGGAGGTCGACGAGTCTCGGCAGGCCGTTGATGACGGGATCGTGGATGGTCTGGGGTCGCGACACGCTCGGATTGGTGATCTGATCAATGAGATCGACGCGATGCGACCGTTCTGCCGTGGCGAGCATCAACTTGATCGAGCTACAAGCCACCTTCGGCGTCGGCGTGTACATGATCTTCAACGTCGGCGCTACGAGCGTGAGTCCGCCAATTGCCAGGAGCGACGTATCGGAGGGGAAGACGTTCATCGGTCAGTTGCTTGCCGTACCGAACACCCCGAGTTGACGAAGATGATGCAGTACGCGGTTCACTGATTCTGACACGGTTTCACCGTTATGAGCGACCACCAAGTCGGGCGTAGTCGGCCGTTCGTACGGTGCGTCGACTCCGCTGACGCCCCGGATTTCTCCACGGCGCACCTTGGCGTACAGGCCCTTGGTATCACGCCGTTCGCATTCGGCGAGCGACGTGTCAACGAACACCTCGATGAAATCGAGTCCCGTTCCCTCATGCGCCACGCGCACTCGTGAGCGGTCGCCGGCGAACGGACTGATGATGGGGACGATCGCCACGATTCCGGCGTCGGCGAACAGCCGCGCCACCTCCCCGACACGTCGAACGTTTTCGCTACGGTCACCGTCGGAGTACCCGAGGTTCGCATTGAGGCCGTGACGGAGGTTGTCGGCGTCCAACACGTATGCCAACACGGAGACCTCCAGCAGCGAACGCGAGAGCGCGTCGGCAATCGTCGACTTCCCCGAACCGGACAGCCCGGTCAGCCACACGGTTGCACCATGCAAGCGGTGGTGGGTCCAGCGTCGATCGCGGGGTACCGCGGGTTCGTGCCACACCGGACCGTTGGGCACCGGCGCGCCGGAGGTCGGGCGATCGTTCATGTGCGCGGTGACAACAACATGCCGGCGGCGCATGTCTGACCGCTATTTTCGTCGACGAGAATGAACGATCCCGTCGTACGGTTTGCGTGGTAGTCGTCGTAGAACAGCGGTGCGGTCGTATGGATCTCCACGCGGCCGATCTCGTTGAGCGCCAGGGATCGGACGTCGGCCTCGCGATGCAAGGTGGAGATGTTGAGTCGGTACAACACCTTGGTGACCTTCGCGCGCGCCAACTTGGTGGTGTGCTTGAGCGAGTAGATACGGTCGGTCTGGAGCGATGCGGCGTCGTCCATCCAGCAGAGCATCGCCTCGAGGGACTGGGCTTGGCGCGGTCGATTGTTCGGTCGACAGATCATGTCGCCGCGGGCAATGGAGAGATCATCCTGCAGGAGCAGGGTTGCGGTGTGTCCTGGTTCAACCTGTTGGAGCGGACCGGTGGGCGAGTCGATTCCCGTAATCGTGGTGGTGAGTCCCGAAGGCAACACCATGACGTCGTCACCCACCCGGAACACGCCGCCGGCAACGCGCCCCGCATACCCGCGGTAGTCGTGGTGTTCGGCGCGTTGGGGGCGAATCACGTACTGGACGGGGAATCGCGCATCGACACGGTTGTCGTCGCTCGCCGTGTAGACGTTCTCCAGGTGGTGCAGCAACGTCGGGCCCTCGAACCAGGTCAGATTCGGCGACCTGCTCACGACGTTGTCGCCTTGGAGTGCGCTGATGGGAAGGAACGTCACGTCACGCAGGGACAACCGGGACGCGAACTCCTCGAACTCCTCCCGAATTCGATTGAAAACGTCGGGTGACCAATCAACGAGGTCCATCTTGTTCACACAAATGACGAGGTGCGGTACTCCAAGGAGCGACGCCAGCAGGCTGTGACGTCGCGTCTGCTCGACGATGCCGGTGCGGGCGTCGACGAGCACGATGGCGAGATCAACGTTGGATGCCCCGGTGATCATGTTGCGGGTGTATTGAATGTGGCCCGGACAATCGGCGATGATGAAACTTCGTTTCGGCGTCGCGAAGTAGCGGTACGCGACGTCGATGGTGATTCCTTGTTCGCGCTCGGCTCTCAGACCGTCGGTGAGGAGCGACAAATCGACGTAGTCGGTGCCTCGTCGCTTGCTGACGCTCTCGATGTGCTCGAGTTGATCCTCGAAGATGCTCTTGGAGTCGTAGAGGAGTCGTCCGATCAGCGTGGATTTGCCGTCGTCGACGGACCCGACGGTGGCGAATCGAAGGCGTTCCATCTAGAAGTATCCCTGCTTCTTGCGGTCTTCCATGCCTGCGTCGCTGATGCGATCGTCGGCGCGGGTGGCTCCCCGTTCCGTCACGCGAGCCGCGGCGGTTTCGGCGATGATCTGCTCCAGCGTGGTGGCGCTGGACTCGATCGCGGCGGTGCATGTCGCATCGCCCACCGTGCGAAATCGCACCAGTTGTTCGCTCACCGGTTCGTCACCGTCGGCGACGAGGAATGGTGACTCCGCCATCCACATTCCGTCGCGTCGGAAGACCCTGCGGCGATGTGCGAAGTAGATGCTCGGCAGCGGGATGTCGCACTCGTCGACGAACCTCCAGATGTCGAGCTCGGTCCAATTGGAGAGTGGAAAGATGCGGAAGTGTTCACCGGGTTTGTGTCGGCCGTTGTAGATGCCCCACAATTCGGGGCGCTGGCTCTTGGGGTCCCACTGACCGAAGGAGTCGCGGAAGGAATACACCCGCTCCTTGGCTCGGGCGCGTTCCTCGTCGCGCCGCGCGCCGCCGAACACGGCATCGAACCTGTGCTCCGCAATGGCATCGAGCAAGGTCACGGTTTGCAGCGGATTACGGCTGGCACGTGGTCCCGAGACGTCCTGAATTCGTCCGGCATCGATCGACGCCTGCACCGAACCGACGATGAGTTGGACGTCCAACTCCGCCACGGTCCGGTCACGGAACTCGATGACTTCCGGGAAATTGTGCCCGGTGTCGATGTGCATCACGGGGAACGGCACCCGTGCGGGGGAGAATGCCCGAACGGCCAGGTGGAGCATGACGACGGAGTCCTTGCCGCCCGAGAACAGCATGACGGGACGCTCGAACTCGGCTGCGACCTCGCGGATGATGGTGACGGACTCGTCGACCAGCCCCCGCAACGCTGATTTCACAGGCAAAACACTACGCCAAGACGATTTGTCAAGGTTGCGATGACTTTTCGTACAAACGCCGATTTCGGGCGCGGGACGAATTGCACGCGTGTTATTCTGTGGCTGCGCCGCCCGGCGTACCACAATCCAAAAAAGGGGAGCACGAATGAAACGACGAAAGGTAATCGCAGCGGCATTCGCCGCGGCAGCGATGATCGTTGCCGCCGCATGCGGTAGCGACGACGCAGCAGACGAAGAAGTCACCGAGGAGACCGAAGCCACTGAAGAGACCATGGCGCCAGCCGAGGACTACAGCATGGTCAAGGCTGCCGTGGTGTACATCGGTGTCCCAGGTGACGCCGGTTGGACCTACCAGCACGATCAGGGAATCGCGTACCTCGAAGAGCAACTCGGCATCGAAGTCACCCGACTCGAGAACATTCCCGAGGGTGCCGAATCCGTAGCGACCTTCGACAAGTTGGCGCGCGATGGATACAACCTCATCATGGGAACCTCGTTCGGATACATGGATCCAATGCTCGAAGTTGCCGCCAAGTACCCGGACGTGTGCTTCCAGCACGCATCGGGATACAAGACCGCGGAGAACATGGGTAACTACTTCGGTGCCATGGAGGAAGCGCGCTACCTCTCCGGTATCGCAGCGGGCGCAGCCACCACGAGCGGCAAGCTCGGCTACGTCGCCGCATTCCCGATCCCCGAGGTGTTGCGCGGAATCAACGCATTCACGCTCGGCGTGCGCTCGGTGAACCCGACCGCGACCGTGCAAGTTGCGTGGACCTCCACGTGGTTCGATCCGGCCAAGGAGAAAGAAGCGGCACAATCGTTGCTCGCGACCGGAGCCGACGTCATTGCGCAGCACCAGGACACCACTGCTCCTGGTGAAGCAGCCAAGGAAGCCGGCGCAAAGTGGGTCGGCTACAACTCTGACACCAAGGCGGGCGACTTCCCGGACACCTGGCTCACCGGCCCGGTCTGGAACTGGGGACCGCACTACGTGAAGATGGCCAAGGACGTTGCTGCGGGAACCTGTGATGCAACGCCGTACTACGGCAACATGGCCGACGGCATGATCACCCTCGGTGTGTACGGTTCGGGAGTCTCGCAGGAGACCCAGGACCTCATCGCAGAGAAGGCCGCCGCCATCATCGACGGTTCCTTCCTGCCGTTCACCGGTCCGATCAAGGACAACGAAGGCAATGAGCAGATCGCGTCCGGGGCCAGCGCCTCGCTCGGTGACTTGCTCGGACAGTCGTACTTGGTGGAAGGTGTCATCGGCTCCGCAAAGGGCTGAACCACTCGGTAATCGGCAATACAGCGCCCACCTCGTTTCGACGAGGTGGGCGTTTTGCCGTTCTGGGGAGCATTGCGATTGTGGCAAACTTGCCTGTCGTGACGGGCGCACCTGGAGCAGCCGCAGGTGAGATGTCGCAGGCGGGACGAGCAGTTGCCCCGGCCCTCGTTGCACGAGGTATCACCAAGCGATTTCCCGGAGTCGTTGCCAATGATTCGGTGAATTTCGACGTCGCGCGCGGCGAAGTGCACACCTTGCTCGGCGAGAACGGAGCGGGCAAGAGCACGCTCGCCTCCGTGCTCTGCGGTTTGTACCGTCCGGAAGAAGGCCAGTTGTTGCGCAACGGAGCCGAGATTCGGCTCAACAGTCCTCGTGATGGTTTGTCGCAGGGCATCGCGATGGTGCACCAACATTTCCGCCTGGTGGATCGTTTCACGGTGGCGGAGAACGTGGTACTCGGCCACAAGTCCCTCTCATTCGTCCTCGACAACGCCGCCATCGAGGAGAGGGTTGCTTCGATCACCCAGGAATTCGGGCTACCGCTCGATCCTCGTGCCGTCGTCGGTGAACTCTCGGCCGGTGAGCGGCAACGAGTCGAGATCGTGAAGGCGTTGTACCAGGGTGCCGAACTCCTGCTTCTCGACGAGCCGACGGCGCTCCTTGCACCACCGGAGGTGGAGAAGTTGTTCATCACGGTTCGCGCGATGACCCACGCGGGAAAATCCGTCGTCTTCGTGAGTCACAAACTCGGGGAGGTCGTCGACATCTCCGACCGCATAACGGTGATGCGAGCGGGCAAGGTGACCGGCTCGGTGCGCCGGGGTGACGCGGACGTACGTCGTCTGGCGGAATTGATGGTGGGTCGGGAGATCAACATCGTGCCCCGACGGGCCAAATCCCCGACGAGCGACGTGTTGCTCTCGATCTCGCAGGTGCATCTTGAGCGCGAGGGTGCGGAAATCCTCACCGACATCAATCTGGAGGGGCGCGCCGGAGAGATCGTCGGCGTTTCCGGCGTTGCCGGCAACGGCCAACGCGACCTCGCGGAGGTCGTCGCTGGATTGCGCATGCCCCAACGGGGAAACGTCACGGTTTGCGGAGTGCCCACTTCCCGAGCCGGTGCGCTCGGTGCGCGGCGCGCCGGGCTCGCGTACGTGCCCGAGGATCGTCTCGGCACGGGATTGGCTCCCTCGCTTTCGATGGTGGACAACCTGGTGCTCACTCGCAAGCGGGGCTTCATCGTCGACCGCAAGTCGGCACTTCGCGAGTCGGAAGGATTCATCCGCCAATTGGAGATCAAGACGCCCGGACCACTGACACCCACCAGAAAATTGTCGGGTGGCAACGCCCAGAAGGTCTTGTTGGCACGTGAACTCTTCGCGGTGAGCGGTGCGCGGGTGTTGATCGTGTGTTCGCCGACGCGAGGTCTCGACGTCGGGGCGGTCGAGGCAGTTCATGCATTGCTCGACGAGGCACGCGATGCCGGCAAGGCAATCCTCATGATTAGCGAGGACCTTGACGAGGTGATGACTTTGGCGGATCGGGTCATGGTGTTGTATCGCGGCAGGATCACGCTTGAGCAGGCGGGCATCGACGCCGACCTCGATCGGATCGGTCGTGCAATGGCAGGTCTCGCCTCGTGATCGTGTTCGGCCGACGAGTTCGAATGGAGCAGCGACTCACCACGCCGAGTTCGCTGCTGGTCGTGGTGCCGGTGTTGTCGGTGCTCTTCGCGTTGGTCGTCGGAGGGGTGTTTCTGGCACTCACCGGACACCCACCGATCGGAACGTACCTCGACCTGCTGGACAACGGGTACACGAGTTTCTACGGCATCACGGACACACTCGGGCTGGCGACGCCGCTCGTCTGTACGGGACTCTCCGCCGCGTTCGCCTTTCGCATGAACCTCTACAGCATCGGCCAGGAAGGGCAGATGTACCTCGGCATGATCGGCGGAACATGGGCCGGCATCGTTCTTGCCGACGCACTTCCCACGGCGATCGCGGTTCCGGTGGTGTTGTGCTGCGGGGCATTGTCGGGTGCGGCGTGGGTCGCGCTCCCGGCGTTGCTGCGCGCCCGACTGGGCACGAGCGAGATCGTCAGCACCTTGTTGTTGAACTACGTAGCCCTGAACCTCGTCAACTACTTCATCTTCGGCTCCACCGGTTTCTTCCGCGACCCGACGACTTCATTTCCGCAGGGTCGCACGGTGTCGGAGAATGCGCGATTGTCGCCTCTTTCGTTCTTCACCGACAAGGTGACGAACACGTATCCGACGTTCGTCATCGCGGTCGTCCTGGCGGTGTCCTTGTTCTGGCTGATGAAGGTGTCCAACTACGGTTACGAAACGACGGTGTACGCCGATTCGCCGAATACCGCTCGATATGCGGGCATGAACTCCACGTGGCTGCAATCGTCGGTGCTACTGATCTCCGGTGCCTTGGCCGGGGTGGGCGGCGCGATGTACGTGGTGGGTCCGGCCGGCAAGGTC
The DNA here is from genome assembly GCA_005793785.1 of Actinomycetota bacterium. Lineage (GTDB taxonomy): Bacteria > Actinomycetota > Acidimicrobiia > Acidimicrobiales > Ilumatobacteraceae > F1-60-MAGs027. The sequence continues at coordinate 17,419 of SXPW01000069.1, forward strand.
GACCCTGGTCTCCTACAAATCGGACTCGGTTACGCGGGCATCGTGGTTGCGGCACTGGCGAGGTACAACTTCGTGGCAGTGATACTCGCGGCGGTGCTCTTCGCCGGCTTGCGCACGGGCGGCAATGCACTCCAGGCCTCGAGCGATCCGGTGCCCATCGCCATCGCCGTCGTGTTACAGGGAGCAGTGCTCCTGTTCGCCCTGGGCGGCGAACTCTTCCGACGCAACAAGGTGACCATCGTGCGGGTGAAACAGGCAGTGGCATGAACTCGAACATCTGGCTGCTGACGTTCGCTGACGCAATCAGCATTGCAACGACGCTCATCCTGGCCTCGCTCGGCGCCATCCTCACCGAACGAAGCGGTGTCATCAATCTCGGAGTGGAAGGAATGCTGCTCATGGGTGCGGTCACCGGGTTCGTCGTTGCCGATTCGAGCGGCAACCTGTGGCTGGCCCTGCTGGTGTCCGTGTTGGTTGGTGTCGTTTTGTCTGCGGTGCACGCCGCACTCACGATCGGCTTGCGAGCGAATCAAATCGTCTCCGGCTTGGCGATGGTCATCTTTGGAACCGGGTTGTCGCAATTCATCGGGAAGCCCGTGGAGGGTCTCCCGCGTCCGGTGATCATTCGACCGCTGAATTTCGGTGCGCTCTCCGACATTCCGATACTCGGACCTGTGGTGTTCGGTCACGACCTCTTCACGTACCTCACGTGGCTGTTGGCAGCCGGGCTCTCGTTCTATCTGCACCGGACACGTCCGGGACTGTTGCTCCGCGCAACGGGCGACGCTCCCGCCACGGTGGATGCGCAAGGGGGATCCGTCGCGCGAATCCGCTGGATGCACGTCATCGCCGGTGGCGCGCTCATGAGTTTCGCCGGCGCCTGGTACATGTTTGCTCGGGCGGCAGCGTGGAGCCAGGCGGCCACCACCAATGGAATCGGATGGATCGCGTTGGCGCTGGTGGTGTTCGCATCGTGGCGGCCGCTGCGGGCCATCGGCGGCGCGGTGCTCTTCGGCTTCACCTTGCAGGTGCCGTTCACCTTGCAGGCCGAACAAATCAGCATCCTGCCACCTACCATCGTGGCGATGTTTCCCTACCTCGTGACGCTCGCCGTTCTGGTGGCGTTGTCGACGCCGCGAGCACGGCGTCTGCTCGGTGCGCCGAAGTTGCTCGGTCAACCCTTCGTGCGCGACGAACGCTGAGCACTCCGATGTTGGAACGAATGTCATGACTCGAAAACTCTCGGTTGCCTCCTCGAACTCCGACATCCTCACCGTCCTCCACGAGGTGGCGGATGCAACGTATGCCGTATTGAGTTCGAACACCGATTGGGAATTGTCCGGCAAGCGACCCACCCAGTACGCCATCGACCTGCGTGTCGATGCAGCCGCGCTCGAGGTACTGCACGGTGCGGGTTGTGCGGTGCTGTCGGAGGAAAGTGGTCGCACGGGCGAGTGGCACGACGATGCAATCATCGTGGTGATGGACCCGCTCGACGGTTCCACCAATGCCAGCCGTCGGGTGCCGTGGTATGCGACGGCCTTGGCTGCAATCGATACGAGTGGTCATCGCGCCTCGCTGGTGGCCAATCAGTACACGAACACGGATCGCTGGACCGCCACCATTGGCGGTGGGGCATTTCACAACGGCAACCAGATTCGTCCATCTTCGTGTGCCCAGTTATCCCAGGCAGTGGTCGGTGTGTCGGGTCTGCCCAAAAAGCACCCTGGGTGGGCGCAGTTTCGTGCGCTCGGTGCCGCTGCACTCGATATTTGTCTCGTCGCGCAGGGAACCCTGGATGGATGGGTCGATTTGTCGACACATGGCGTGTGGGACTATCTCGCGAGTGTGCACATCTGTCGGGAAGCCGGCGCGGTCGTCGGTGAGGTACAGGGGCGCAGTTTGATCGTCACCGAGCACAGCGAGCGACGTTCGCCGGTGGTCTCGGCAACACCCGAACTTTATTCAGCATTGCAACGCTTTCGTGACTGAGCGCGATTCTCCAGCGCGCTTCCTCGAGCGCTTCGTTGCAGTCGAGATGCGAGCAGCGTGCTTGATCGTTGCCGCAGCCCTTCTCGGCGTTGGCTTCGCTACATTCGGCAACGTGCACGTAGAAAACGACTTGACGAACGTATTGTCGGAGATCGCGATCGGTGGTTTCTTTTTGTTGGTGGGTCTAGAATTGCGTCGCGAATTCGCTAGCGGTGTGTTGTCCGGGCTGACACTGTGGGCAAGTGTCGCCGCAGCAACGATGGGCATGGCGTTACCGGCTCTCATCTATGCCTCGCGAGCACCGGCAGCAGCCCGTGATGGTTGGGTTGCAGTAGTAGCCACCGACATCGCGCTGGCCACTGTAATAATGATCCTTGGTGGTTTTTCGCGCAAGGTGCGCACGCTGCTGTTGACGGTGGCGGTGCTCGATGATCTCGGCGGCCTCATTGCCCTCGTCACCACAGGTAAAAGACCCGAGTTGTTGTGGTTGGCCCTGGCAGTCGCGGTCGTTGCGATCTATGCGTCGGCGATTCGTCAGTTCAATCTCGGTGTAGTGACGGTCATCGCTTCGACCGTAGTGGTAGTGGCGCTGATGCTGCGGGCCGGGCTCCACCCATCGTTGGGGGCATTTGCCGTCGGCTTTTGTGCGCCGAACGTCGACCCCGAGAAACCGAGCGTGTCGGAACGGGTGCACGAGCGAGTACATCCGTGGATTGCGGCGATCTTTCTGCCGGTCTTCGTCTTTATTCACACCCTTGTGCCCATTGCAGCACCCAGCGACGTATCGACGTCACTCGTCTGGACGACCGTTGTCGCGATCGTGCTGGGTAAGGTGCTGGGCGTGGGCGGCGTGCTGATCATGTTGAGTAGACGATTGAACATTTCAGTGTCCGAATCGGTAGGCGTCGGTTGTGCCGCTGCTGCAGCGCTCACCGTGGCGATCATCGGTGTGGCAGCAACCTTGGACGACGCGCGGTACGAACAGGCAGTCAGCCTCGGCATCCTGATTGCGACAGCCATTGCCTTCGTTCTGGGAGTGGGTGCAGGTCGTCTGACTTCGAACAAAGGCGACTTCGATGGCACGTGAATTGACCGGAGCGCATGTCGTCGTCGTTGGGGCAACGGGAGTGCTCGGGGGTCGAATCGCCGCGCATTTCGCCGCAATTGGTGCGCGCGTGTCGGCAATCGTTCGTGACCAGGCCGGGCTCGATGGCGCCAGCGTCGCACAGTACGCGTTGGCGGACGTCACTGATTCCGCCGCACTTCGCACCGCGTTTGCCTCAGTTGCGCCGTACGACGGCGTCGTCAATGCCACCGGAGTCGTGGCATTCGGCAACGTGGCCGATCTTGACGACTCCACCCTCGCCCGCTTGTTCGCCGTGAACTCCATCGCGCCGGTCGTGATGCTGCGCGAGAGCTCACCGCACCTGACGGATGGGGGTTTCTTCGTCAATCTCTCCGGAGTGGTGGCAACCCAACCGGTTGCGGGCATGGCCGCCTACAGCGCGTCGAAAGCTGCGGCGTGGGCGGCGATGTCCGCGGCTGGCCGTGAGTTGCGTCGCCGAAGAATCGACGTCATCGACGCGCGACCTCCGCACACCGAG
>SXPW01000070.1 GCA_005793785.1 Actinomycetota bacterium
GGACGCTCAACTTGCCGCCCAACTCGGTATTCCGCTCGAACACGGTCACATGGCGACCTGCAATCGCGAGACGAATCCCGGTCATCAGGGCACCAACACCTCCCCCGACGATCGCCACATCACATGAGTGGGTCACGACACCACCTTTGAATGTGACAATCGATGCATCACACCACGCCATGCACAGCATCCCATTGCAATCGCGCCAACGAGCGCCACCACGGCATCACCGAAGAAAACGAGAAATCCAATGACCGAGAGGACGTTCAAGGCGACATACGCAAGAAGTGGCAGGAAGTCCTCGGCAGGCGGGAGCAAGGGTTGTTGATCGATGCCATTACCTTCGCAGAGAACGACCATGAGAAGAGCCATGACCGTCGCAGTTCCGAACCATCCCACATAGTTCACCAACGGGATTCCGCGAAACGTGAGCTCCGACGATGCCCAGCGCCAATAGCCCTCGCCAACCATCTGTGGATCGAGGAACACGTCCCATGCCGTAATCGAGAGTGCCATGAGCACCACCTGTCGCCACGCTTGTGTTGGCGAGCGACGAAACATGCCATAGCTAATGAACGTGATTCCGGTCCAAGCACACGGCACGATGACCGGAACTCCCCACACACGTGGCGCGAGTGTGGCGGTGTACTCGTACGCACCGAACGGAAACCCAGTCTTGCTCCCCAGCAGTTCGACACCGAACGACACCAACATCGTTACCAGTGCAACCACGATCACGCGTCCCCTCGAGACGTTCCATGCGCTGAATATTCCGACTCCGAGGAGACCGAGCACTACTACGGAGGCAAGAGACCGTCGCTCGGTTCCGCCACGGTCGAACAACGGTGTGGCGATCATCGCCAACACCATCACCACCAACGAGATGGCCGCCGCCGGCTGTCGGCGCCACACCACGCTCGCTGATTGTCTCATACGACGTCTATGAACCGAGTGGAAATACCAGTCGTGCCACCATGAGCGCCTTCCGAGAAGTCGGTACCGAAGCACGCTTGGCGAATACGTCATAGTTCTGACGTTCGATTCGATCAAGAATCTCGGAATACAACGAACGTGCGGCGCGAATACAGCGCGCGGACTTGTTCGGCAACATGGCGATTCCCCTGTCGGCTGACTCGTACAGTTCACGACAACGGTGGATTTCGAACTTCATCAATTGCGTGAATTCGGTGGTACAACGGCGCGTCGACAGATCCACCCCGAATCGTCGCACGTCTTCCTGCGGGATGTAGACCCGCCCGCGATCCAGGTCTTCGTTCACATCACGAAGGAAATTGGTGAGTTGAAACGCATTGCCGAGGTCGCGCGCGTGTCCGAATGCCGAGGAATCATGCGGTTCGAGAATCGGCAGCATCATCTCACCAATGACCGCTGCCGAACCGTCCATGTACTCCAACAGGTCACCCCACGTTTGATATCGATCCACGGTGAGATCCATGGTCATGCTGCGAAGGAACCGTCTGAAACACTCCGGATCGATGGGAAACTTCCGCACCGTGTCCACGACGGCCATGAGCACGGGGTCCGTCGATGAACCGGCATCGAGATCACGGAAGAACCGCTGACCGAAACTCGCGAGTGCCGCTCTTCGTTCCTCCACGGAAACGGGTCCGAGATCGTCAACGATGTCATCGGCATACCGACAGAACCCGTACAGCGCATGCACATGTGGGCGCTTCTCGGCGGGCAACACCTTCGTTGACCAGTAGTACGTGGTGCCGTGCCGCTTGTTGAAGTCCTTGCACAATGCGTAGCTCTGTTCGAGCGAAACCGGCATTTTGGGGAGCAGTCGCGTCGTGGGTGTTGGCGGGGTTGGCACCGCTCACCTGCCGCTGCGTTGAGTCGCGTAGTCGCCTATTCGTCGCGCGGCAAGTTTGCCGGAGACGAGGACCATGGGAACGCCGACCCCAGGCACGGTGGACGAGCCGACGAAGAACACGCCGGGCACTCGCTTGTCCCTGTTGTTGGGTCGGAACGGTCCTGTCTGAAAGAAAGTATGTGCCAGAGCAAACGGCGTACCGCGCTCCATACCGAGGCGCTCCCAGTCGAGCGGGTCGTAGATGCGTTCCACCACGACGTCCGTTGGATAGCCGAGCGTGCTGACCCGCTCTCGCACATCGGCGACGATGCGATCGCGTTCGCGTGACCAGTCGATGTTTCCGTCCAGATTCGGAGTCGGCTCCAAAACGTACAGTGCCGTATGACCCTCGGGTGCAAGACCCGGCGTGTCGATGGAATGCAAGGTCACCAAGATCGACGGGTCGGGCATGCGAACGCCGTCCTCGATGAGTGCCTTGAACGATCCGTTCCAATCCGCGCCGAAGTGGATGTTGTGGTGCGCCGCGTTCGTCGCCGGTAAGCCCTTCACTCCCGCCACCCACAACAAGCAACTCGGGCTGTACTTTCCACTGCGCGCCGCACGCGGTGCGTCAACACCACCAAGCAGGGTTCGATATGCCACCGGGAGATCCGGGTTGCACACCACCGCATCGCACGCAATGCGCTCACCGTCATTGAGCTCGACACCGGTGACGTATCCGTTCGAACCCGTCGAGCGCAGGATTCGTTCGACCGTCGCGCCGTAGCGAATCTTCACTCCGGCAGCGGAAACCGCATTGGCAAGTCCCGTCGCCATCGCATGCATACCGCCCTCGGGAAAGTACACACCCTCGACCGAATCCATATAGGTGATGACCGCATAGAGCGACAATGCCTCGTACGGCGCAAGTCCCGCGTACATCGACTGAAAGCTGAAGATTCGCTGGAGTCGATCGTCCTTGAAGAATCCCCCGATCTTCTTGTCGAGTTTGCGGAATGCACCCATCTGAACGAGACGAAGGCCGTCACGCCAGGGGCGCGCAAGGTCGAGCACGGAGTCGAAATTGGTATCGATGAACGACGACATTTCTGCCTTGTACAGATCCTCCAACCACGCGCAGAACTTGATGAACGAAGCTGCCTCCACCTTGTTGGAGAACCGAGCGATCTCTTCTGCCATCGCCTCGCGACCGTGGCGAACCAGTAGTTCGCTGCCGTCCTCGTAGACGGCGCGATACATCGGATCGACTTTCTTGATTCGCACGAAATCCGCCATGTTCGCCCCCGCCGCATTGAATGCGTCCTCCAGGAGACCGGGCATCGTGAGCACGGTGGGCCCGTTGTCCAATCGAAATCCGTGCGACGCGATGACGCCCGCTCGACCGCCGGGAATGTCATCGCGTTCCAACAACGTGACATTGTGACCACTCCGCGACAGGTAGGCGGCGCTCGAGAGCCCACCAAGACCTGCACCAATCACGACGACGTGCATTGGTTTAGAGGACACGCGAGATCACCACGACTCGAGGATTGATCATGCTCGTCGATCGCTAACGAAATGGGCTAGTTCCACGAGACGCTCCCGTACCGTCGCGTCGATTGGCGCGTCACCAATCGCAGCGATTGCTTCATTGGTGAGTCGCTCAATGGTGGATTCCATCTCTTTCAGTGCACCACACTCGATGATGGCGTCCTGTACCTGTGCCACGTCTGTGTCGGAAAGCACTCCATTACCCACCTTCGCGAGGGTTCGGCGCTGACCTTCCGATGCACGCGCGAGTGCGAGAGCCAGGAGCGGTGTCGGTTTGGCCTCGCGCAAATCATCACCGACGGGTTTCCCCGTCACCGTCGAATCTCCGAAGGCACCCAAGACATCGTCCCGCAACTGAAAGGCATCACCGAGCGGCAGACCGTAGGCCGAATAATTTTCGAGGAGCGTGGTGGACTCGTTCGCCAGGAGTGCTCCGAGATGTAGCGGTCGCTCGATGGTGTACTTGCCGCTCTTGTAACGACAAATACGTGCAGCCTTCTCCGGTCTTCGTTCGTTCTGTGCCGAGCCGAGCATGTCCAGGTACTGCCCGATGTTCAGTTCCACGCGCAACTCGTTCCACATCTTCCAACCCGTCGAACCGAGGTCGGACAACAGCACGTCGGCATACACGAACGACAGATCACCGATCAGAATTGCAGCCCCGTCACCAAACCGACGAGCGTCACCCGACCACGCTCGGGCACGGTGTTCTGCTTGCATGCTCTCATGCGTGGTGATCACTCCACGTCGAGTGGTGGAGCCGTCCATGATGTCGTCATGGAACAGCGCGAACGCATGCAGTAGTTCGAATGCGGCGCCCGCATCGATGACTCGTGGATCGGTAGTACTTCCGCCTGCGCCGATGAAACCCCAGTAGGTAAAGACGGGACGGAGACGCTTGCCACCACCCACCACCATGCGAGTGAGCTCGTCGAATGGTGTGGCCAAATCCGCGTCGAATGCGGTCCAGCGAGCGCGTTCGGAGGCGAGGAACGTTCGAAGTCGATCGTCGACGCGGGATGCGACCTGACGTACCGACTCGGGCGACTCGAACACGCCCTGAGGCTACGCCACCATCGCCACAGAAAGAGACGGTTACGAAGGTGCTAACGCGCTTCTTCCGGAAGTTGAATCTCCTTCACTTCCAATTTGGCGGCGGCAATGCGCTCGCGACACACCTTCACCAGTTCGGTGGCACGCTTGACGCGCTCGGCGAGTTCGTCGACGTTGATGTCGTCGTCGGACAGCGCATCGAGGATGTCCTCGAGTTCCGTGATGGCGTCCTCGTATCCGACGACCTCGTCATCCTTCTTGCGTGGCATGGTGGCTCCTTCCGGTGACGTTACTGTTTGGACTTCTGCGAATTTGACTGGCTGGACACGCTCGCAACACCGATGACGGTGCTTGAAATGCTCCCGTCGGCGATTCTCATCGTCACTTCGTCACCTATTTTCGTCTGCTTCAGTGACTTGATCACCCTTCCGTCGGAGCCGTAGGTGATGCTCCAGCCTCGGCGCATGAGGACGACGGGGTCGAATGCGGAGATCTCCGAGGCGAGCAGATCGACTCTCGACTTTGCCGCCTCCAGAACGGTGCTACGCAGAATTCGTAGTCGCCCCACTGCATTGGCGACCCGACGTTCGCTGCTCGCGAGTGCCGCCAGCACCACGGTGGCCACTCGTTGTGCCGCCGAATCAAATCGGCGGACAAACGCCTGTACTTTGTCCACGATTGCAACTGCGCATGCGGTTGGGGTCTTGTTCCAAGAGAATGCGACTTCATCGGCGATGCTCTTGTCCACATCGTGACCGATTCCGGTGAACACCGGTTTGCCACATCCCGCAATGGCTCGCGCGACTACCTCGTTGTCGAACGTCGCCAGATCGGTGCGGGAACCACCGCCGCGAATCACTGCGACTAGGTCGACGAGTGGCTGCTTCCCAAGCAACGAGACGGCGGCGGCAATCTGTTCGGCAGCCCCCTCCCCCTGGACTCGGACGTCACACAACGTGATCGTAAATCCGATTCCTGATTCCTCGAGCGTCTTCATGAAGTCGGCATGCGCTGCGGAGCCTTTGCTGGTGACCACTCCGACAACGAGCGGTACGAGGGGCAGCGTGGTCGCACGATTGCGGTCGTACAGTCCGTCCTTCTTCAGGCGAGCAATGATCTCGTCGCGCTGCGCTGCCAAGTCTCCGAGAGTGAACCGCGGATCGATGTCCGACATTTTGAACCCGAATTGACCGCTGGCACCGTAGAGGTCCGGGGTTCCCCGAATCCGCACCTTGATTCCGGTGACGATGTCCATGTCGTGCTGTTGCATCTTGGGTGCCAGGCGCTGACGGACACCCCGCCACAACTTGACGGCAATCACCTGTCGTTCCCCTTCGTTGTCCTCGATGAGGTCGAAATACACGTGCCCGCTACTCGGCTGGGATACCTTGCCGACCTCTCCGTACACCCAAACCTCGGAGAGCTCGCGCTTCAACACCGCGTTGATCGCCCCAATGAGTTCCGAAACACTGTGTGCTGAATCGGCAATCGGATCCGAGGTTGCTGCCACGGTCATGGGTAGGACTGATGGTGGTGTTGACATTTCACGGTGGAGGTTTCGTTACCGCAAATCTAGGCTGTCGGTCTCATGTGGTTGCCTCGGCGAACGATTGCGCTGCTTTCAATGACACTCCTGGCATCGTCATGTGGTGAACGCTTGGTGTTCGAGGCGAGCACCGACCCCACCGTTGCCATCAATTCCACTGCCACCACGACGGATACCGAGGATTCCATCACCACAGGTACCGCAAC
>SXPW01000071.1 GCA_005793785.1 Actinomycetota bacterium
AGATGCCCGACCTCAATGCCAACGACCTGGAAGCCGCCAAGCAGCAGGTGCGTGGTACGGCCCGCAGCATGGGATTGACCGTCACGCCGTAACGGGCGTCGAGCGGGCGAGCCCGCTCGGAGTTGCAAGATTCGTCGATAGCGTCAGAGGTTCAACAACGGCCTCGTCGGTACCACCTCGTCCGACGGGCATTACCACGAGGGAGGCTTTATGGCCAAGGAAAATCACCGGGGAAAGAAATACGTCGCAGCGGCCACGGGCCTCAATCGCGATGAACTGCACGACCTGACCGCAGCGGTCACCAAGGTGAAGTCGATGGCCAAGGCCAAGTTCGACGAGACCGTCGACGTCGCCGTCCGACTCGGACTCGACACGAAAAAGAGCGAGCAAACCATTCGTGGAACGGTGTCGATGCCCTCGGGCACCGGAAAGACGGTTCGAGTTGCCGTGTTCGCCCAGGGTGACAACGCGAAGTTGGCGCGTGACGCCGGCGCGGACGTCGTCGGGGCAGATGATCTCGCCGCCGACATCGAAAAAGGCAACATGAACTTCGACATCATCATCGCCACGCCCGACCTCATGCCGATGGTCGGCAAGCTCGGTCGCGCACTTGGACCCCGCGGATTGATGCCGAACCCCAAGACGGGAACGGTCACCGCCGACGTGGCACGCGCGGTGAGCGAATTCAAGGGTGGCAAGGTCGAGTACCGCACCGATCGCTACGGCAACGTACACGTCCCGGTCGGCAAGGCGAGTTTCGAGGTGCCTGCCCTGGTCGCCAACGTGAAGGCGGTGTTGGACGAACTCGTTCGTTCGAAGCCCGCCGCCGCCAAGGGTCGCTACATGAAGCGCATCACGCTCTCATCCACGATGAGTCCAGGGGTGCGCATCGATCCGAGCGTCGTCGAATCGGCGTAGCAAACGGCTGGTGTCGCCGATAGCGTCACCATCGCAATACCAACCATAGAAATGTGGTTCACCCAACCGGGTGAATAATCGGGGAAACCTGGCCACACGAGGAAGGAAAGCACATGTCAACCGCACGCGCTGAAAAAGCCGCCGTCGTCGCCGAGGTCCGCGAGAAGTTCGCCGCCTCGAATTCCGTCATCGTCTCCGAGTATCGCGGTCTCACCGTCGGAGCGCTCGCCACGTTGCGTCGCACCCTGCGACCACTCGGCGCGGAGTACAAGGTCTACAAGAACACGCTCGTCAAGATCGCCGCTCGCGATGGCGAGATGGCAGCGGTGGAGAACATGGTCGGCGGCCCGGTCGCCATCACCTTCATCAGTGGTGAGGTGTCGGCGGTCGCCAAGGCGCTGCGCGATTTCGCCAAGGAGAACAAGGAACTCAAACTGACTGGCGCGGTCGTCGACGGAAAAGCCGTCGATGCCAAGGGGCTGAAGGCGCTCGCCGACCTCCCGTCGCGCGACGTGATGCTCGCAAAGTTGGCCGGCCTGCTCAAGGCGCCGATGTCCAACACCGCGTACATGCTCTCTGCGTTGCCACGCAAGGCCGCCTACGGCTTGAAGGCACTCGTGGAGCAGAAGGAAGCGGCGTAAGCCGATACCGAACACGAGATCGAATACCCGTAATCACACCAGGTAACCAAGAAAGAAAGAGGAAATACACATGTCACTCACCAAGGACCAGATCCTCGATGGGATCGCAGCCCTCACCGTGCTGGAACTGAAGGAACTGCTCGATGCGTTCGAGGAGAAGTTCGGCGTCACTGCCGCAGCTCCGGTCGCCGTCGCCGCCGCCGGCGGTGGAGCAGCACCTGCCGCAGCCGCAGAGGACAAGGACGAATTTCAGGTCATCTTGAAGGACAAGGGTGGCCAGCCCATCCAGGTCATCAAGGTGGTTCGTGAATTGACCAACCTCGGTCTGAAGGAAGCCAAGGAGCTCGTCGATGGCGCGCCGAAGGCGATCCTCGAGAAGGTCAGCAAGGACGACGCCAACAAGGCCAAGGCCAAGCTCGAAGAAGTCGGCGCCACCGTCGAACTGGCCTAAACCGCCAGGTCGGGGTTCCGACCTCCGCCCGACAGCGATGTTCGGGTGGAAAGTGGGACACCCCTCGGTAGCGTGACGGGTCGCCGTGCGACGCCCCCGCCAAACCTCTCCACAGAGGCTCGGCGGTCGTGCATCGGCGACCCGCCCACATCACTTCGTTGCAATTCGTTAGTCCCCGCAAGTCCACCCGCAAGCAAGTAGGAGTCGTATCTCGTGCCGTCTCGCGCCGCCGCACGCGAACGTTATTCGTTCGCGTCACTCGAAGAAGTATTGGAAATGCCCGACCTGTTGGCGGTGCAGAAAGACAGCTTCGAGTGGTTCATGCGCGACGGACTCCGCGATGTGTTCTCCGACATCTCGCCGATCAAGACGACGGCCGGGGAGTTGCAACTCGAATTGGAGTTCGATCCCGACGATCGTGAATTGACTCCGGGACCGAAGTTCACCGAGACCGAATGTCGCATCAAGCACCACACCTATGCGGTATCGCGATTCGTGAAGGCGCGTTTCTCCAACCGCGACACGGGTGAAATCAAGGAACAAGTCGTCTACATCGGTGAATTCCCGAAGATGACCGAACGCGGTACGTTCCTCGTGAACGGTATCGAAAAGGTCATCGTCTCGCAGTTGGTGCGTTCGCCGGGCGTCATCTTCGAAGCGGGAGAGCGCTACCGCCTCCGCAACCTCGCCAAGCACCAGTTGGTGAAGGGCACCATCCACCCGCAACGCGGTGAATGGTTGGAGTTCGACGTCGAACACAAGCCGGGTAAGAATCCGACGGCCGGTGCCCGCATCGCGCGCAAGCGTCGTCTGAGCATCTTCCTCATCCTCCGCGCACTCGGTTACGACGAACAGAATGCTCCCGGATTCCTCGAGCGATTCGTCAAGTACTTCGATTTCCTCGAAGAGCAGTGGCTGCGCGAGAAGCACATCGCGCCAACCCGCGACGAGGCGATGGTCGAGATCATGCGCCGCACCCGTCCGAGCGAGCCGGCGACGGTGGAAACCGCCCGCATCAACTTCGAAGGCGCGTTCTTCGAATCGCGTCGCTACGACACGTCGCGCGTGGGTCGCTACAAGCTCAACCGAAAGATCGGTCCGGAGGTCCGCAAACTTGCGGAGTTGTTCGGGTTGAAGGTCGGCAACGAACCCGGTCAGGTCGACATACCGAGCGACACGCAGACGGTGCTCACCCGCAGTGAAGTGCTCGCCACCATCACCTACCTGTTGCACCTCGTGAAGCAGGAACCCGGTTACCGCCTCGACGACCAGGACCATTTCGCCAATCGGCGCGTACGACCCGTCGGCGAACTCATCCAGAACCAGGTCCGAATCGGCCTCTCCCGTATGGAGCGAGTCGTCCGTGAACGAATGAGTTCGCAGGACCAAGACGGCATTTCGCCGCTCACCCTCATCAACGTGCGCCCT
>SXPW01000072.1 GCA_005793785.1 Actinomycetota bacterium
GAATTCGCCAAGGACATCCAGTCCTTCCAGCCAATATGGATCGACCCCGGCCTTGTAGATCTCATAGACCGGTACGGTTCGACGTCCCAAGGTGAGGGCAGCCGCCGAGGCAAAGGTGACGATGCCACCCATCGTGAGCTTTCTGGTGAGCATCGAGCGCAGCGGGGTGTTGCTCCACTGCCGTAGCGAGTAGGTCGGCGAGCCGGGTCCTGCAAAGATGTACGCGGCTTCGTCGACCATCCGTAGTCCGCGCTCGACCACGACGGGATCGGGGACGAACCCTGATTCGTCAGGTTGCATGCGTGTGAGTCCGGCGATGCGTAGCTCGATGTTGACACTGGTGGCGAAGTAGTCGACCGCTCGTTTCGCCAACTCGGGCGCGTTCTCCTGGAAGCCGTACGGGGTGTCCAAGACCACCGCATTCACCGGTGGTGGCAACTGCGCGGTCAAGCGACGATGTGTCGTCACCATGGTCGGTGCGGTTTCGCCGGATCCCATGATTGCGAGCACGCGTGGAAGCGTCATCCGAGGAATCCCTCGGAGATGTTGCGGTGCAGAACATCCGCCCAGCGCTCGGGGTACTGGGCGTGCAGGTCGTGGTGTGCGGGGGAGAACCACTCGACTCGCACCCGCTCATTCTGACGCATCGCCGACTCGTAGTCCCGACGCTTCGACTGCGACCACGAATCCCCCGAATCGGCCGGCGTGAAGAGCGCGGGACGTCGCAACGTCGCAAGTTGGTCGAGCGGGCGGTGCTCCCACAGTCCGCGCAGCACGAGCATGTGTCGCTCGAAACTGAGCCACGGACTCATCGTGCCGTCGTCGTGATGCTGCATGTTCGCAAGAGTCCCCGCGATCGCCGATTCGGGCCAGCCGCGGTAGTTGTTGCGCATCATTCGCTCGAAGTCCGCGCTGCGCATCCCGGCAAGGCGGGGAGGTTGTAGTGCTTCGGCGCACTCATCCCAATTCTTGAACCGATCCGACAATTGGATGAGTCCACCATCGACTCCGCAGACGCCGCGTGTCGCCTCGGGGTGGCGCAGTGCAAGTTCCACCACGACGTTGCCGCCCCACGATTGTCCCGCGACGACCGGGTGATCGAGACGCAACTCATCGATGAGTCCCGCGAGATCGGCGGTGACGTGGTGGAGGTCGTAGCCATCGTCGGGTTTGCTGCTCAATCCGTGGCCACGCTGGTCGATGGCCAACACGTGGTAACCGCGACGTGCCAATTCGGCCGCAGCACCATCCCACAGTCGCGAGTTCGACGCGAGTCCGTGGACGAGCACGATCGAGGGCAAGGAGTTGGCGGAAGCCCATTCCCGCACGGCGAGTTGGATTCCACCGACGTTTACGAGTCGATGAGTCATGCTGATGTCCAAGTCACCATACCCGTGGCAATAGCGTGGTGTGCATGGCTACTGACATCTTGGATGTCGATCTGCTCGCGTTCGAACGTGGTAGCGCCAAGCAGCAGCGGGCGGTAGTCGACGGAGTCATGCGGAGTTTGGCAACTGGATTCGTCTACACCAGTCATGATTTGTCGGAGGACATGCTCGACACCACCTATGCGATGCTCTTTGAATTCTTCAACAAGCCGACGGAGGAGAAGCGTCGATACATCGCGACGGGTGCGAATGGACAGACGGGATACACCGACGTGCTCGTCGAAACTGCCGAAATCAGCGACAAGCCGGACTGGAAGGAAATGCTCAATTGGGGCAAGCAAGTGGAGGCCGGTCACCCAATGCGCAGGAAGTTCCCGCAGGCGTATCCCGACCAGGTGTTGCCCGAGGCTTCAGTGCCTGGTATCAGCGAGGTGTTGTACGCCTTCCATGATGCGATGATCGACCTCCAGACGAGGTTCCTGCGAATCATCGCAGTTGGACTCGGGTGCAAGGACACCTTCTTCGACGAGATGGTCGACAACGGGTGCGCTCTCAACCGCGCGATTCGTTACCCGAGCATGAAGAAGGTTCCCGGTGACGGTCACGTGTGGGCGGCGGAGCACGGTGACATCAATCTGATCACCGCGTTGCCCCGCGCAACCGCCAAGGGCCTGCAAGTGAAGCACGACGGCAAGTGGATCGATGCAGTGCCACCCGCTGGTCACGTCATCCTGAATACGGGGATCATGCTGGAGCGACTCACCAATGGAGTCATTCCGATCGGTTGGCATCGCGTCGTTGCCGACCCGGACTTCGACGGCGAGCGTTACAGCATCGTGCAGTTCTGTCACCCCCGCCCATCGACCCTGCTGGCGCCGCTTCCGACCTGCGTGACGAAAGATAACCCGCTCCGATATCCGACGATTACGGCAGGGGACGCACTCGACGAGGTGATCTACCGCATCAACTTGGTGGAGGGTGCGCGGCGCGTCACCAGTTGACATCCCATGTTCACCCCCGACTCTTAGCCTTGAGACCGTGAACATTGGCGTACTCACTGGCGGCGGTGATTGTCCAGGATTGAATGCGGTCATCCGCGCCATCGTGCGCAAGGCCCACGGCACGGGTGGCCACCGGGTGCTGGGCTTCTACGACTCCTGGGACGGAATCCTGGAGAAGCGATACGAGGAACTGACGATTGCCCAGGTGCGCGGCATCCTGCCGAAGGGCGGAACCATCCTCGGAACCCGTCGTGGCAGTCCGTTCGATTTCGAGGACGGCGTCGAACGCACCAAGCAGACGTTCTCCGATCTGGATCTCGATGCGCTGGTGGTGATCGGCGGAAACGGGTCTTTGACCGTGGCATCGATGTTGGCCCGCGACCACGGACTGCCCATCATCGGAGTACCCAAGACCATCGACAACGACGTCCAGGGCACCGACTCGACGTTCGGATTCCAGACCGCCGTACAAATCGCCACGGACGCCATCGACCGCTTGCATACGACGGCGGAGAGCCACGACAGGGTGATGGTGATCGAGGTCATGGGTCGTGATGCCGGTTGGATCGCACTCCACGCAGGGTTGGCCGGTGGTGCGACGGCGATCCTGGTTCCGGAGGTCCCCTTCGACATCAAGCAAGTTGCCACCATCGTGGCGAAGCGTCACGATCGCGGTCGGTACGCATCGCTCGTGGTCGTGGCCGAGGGTGCCAAACCGGTAGCCGGCACCCTCGACATTCCGGCGCCGAAACTCGACAAGTACGGACGCGAATTGCACGGGAGCATCAGCCAGGTGATTGCCCCAGAACTCTCGCGCCTCACGGGTTACGAGTCCCGCGTCGTGCAGTTGGGTCACGTGCAACGGGGTGGCACACCAACGGCGTACGACCGCGTGTTGTCGTCGCGTTTCGGATTGGCGGCCGTCGATGCGGTGTACGACGGTTCGTTCGGTGACATGGTGGTATTGCGATGCGGAAACATCGAGCGTGCATCGATGGAAGTAACTCGTGGCAAGACTCGCACCATCGACCTGGATTTCTTCCACGACGTCTCCGCGTCGTTCTTCGGCTGAGCACCTACCCTCTAGACATGACCCCGGGTCGAACCCCAGTGCAGGACACGCTCGTACAGCGCTCCGGGAAATTGTGGATTGCGAACGAATACGTCGACGGTTCCGGTCCGCGCACGCCGGTGTTGAATCCCGCCACTGACGAAACAATTGGCGAACTGACACAAGCCACGGCGGCGGAAATCGACGCGGCAGTGGCTCTCGCCAATCGGGCGCAACGCGAATGGTGGAGCATGAGCGCACTGGATCGCGCCACCGCCTTGCATCTTGTGGCGGACCGAATGTCGTCCCTGTCGAGGACGACGGGAGAGTGTCTCACCCGGGAGATGGGGAAACCTTTCCGCGAGAGCAATTGGGAAGGGGGAGCGTCGGCTTCCGCATTTCGGTATTACGCGGAGATTGCGCGACACGAACAGGGCAGGGTGGCTGGTCCGGCAATTGCAGGACAGCTCCACATGGTGTTGAAGGAACCGCTTGGCACCATCGTGTCGATCGTGCCGTTCAATTTCCCGATGTTGTTGTTCGGTTGGCAGGCGGCAGCGGCGTTGGCGGCGGGCAATGCCGTCATCGTCAAGCCCTCGGAGCTGACCTCGCTCACCATCCTCACCCTGATGGAGGCCTTCGACCTCCTGCCTGCAGGACTCGTCCAAGTGGTCACCGGTGGTGCCGAAGTTGGTCAACGACTCGTGGCGCACGAACGCACCCACGGTGTTGCGTTCACGGGCAGCGTCCCTGCTGCACAAGCCGTCGCACGGAGCGCCGCGGAACGATTCAAGCCGACGCTGATCGAAGCCTCCGGCAACGACCCCTTCATCGTCATGCCTACGGCGCCGCTCGACGCGGCAGCCAGAGGTGCGGCATTCGCCGCCTTCCTCAACTGTGGTCAGGTGTGCACCTCCGCCGAACGTTTCTACGTGCACGCCGATATTTACGACCGGTTCCTCGAGGCACTCACGCAACAAGCGAAATCACTCCGCGTCGGCAACGGGCTCGGTGCAGTGGACATCGGGCCGATGGCATCGCACCGAGAACGCGATCGCGTCGAGCGCATCGTCGCGCGGGCCGTGGAACAAGGAGCAATCGTCCGCACCGGGGCACGACGGCCGCCGCACGAGCCGCGTGGTGCGTTCTACGAGCCGACCGTCCTCGAGGTCCGTGCACATTTCGACATCATGCGTGGCGAGTGCTTCGGACCACTTGCTCCGATATGTCGCGTCGACAGTCTCGACGAAGCCCTTGCACTCGCCAACGATTCGCAATTGGGTCTCGGGGCCAACATCTACACCGAGGACTTGTCCGAGGCTTTCCGCGCGATCAACGAATTGGAGACGGGAATCGTGTGGGTGAACACTCCACTCAACGACAACGACGCGATACCGTTCGGCGGTCGCAAGTTCACCGGTGCGGGCCGCGAACTCGGGGCGGAGGGTCTGGACCAGTTCAGGCGCTCGAAGATGGTGATGATCGCCCCGACCGCGCAACCCGACCCGGAATGGTTCCCTTATCCGGACAGAGACGCCTTCGGTCAGTAACCAGACACGGAGAGTTCACCTCGTCGCGCCGTGGGCGTAACACTGAGTTCATCGTGATGTAACCCCGGTATTGGATTCTCTTTCCGTCACCGAAGCACTCGGTGGCGTGGGCTCGGCGGCTGCCCACGGAGCATTCACCAAACATGAGGGAAAACATGACTGATCACATCGACCTAGAAGACATCGGGAGCAATCCCACCGACAATCGGGCGTTCCACGACGTGCTGGATGCGTTCGTCTCGCGACGAGCCGTCATCGCCGGTGGTCTTGCCGGCGCTGCGTTCGCATTCGCCGGGAGCAAGGTTTCGGCAAAGGGAATCGCGCCCACGAAGCGAACAGCGAGCGGCGTAGCAGCCAAGGCGCGACCCGCCATTGGATTCACCTCGATTCCACTCCAGAACTCTCCGATGCCGACCATCGCACCGGAATACCAGTACTCCTCCCTCGTTCCCTGGCGTACTCGCCTGGACGGCAAGGGCGAATTTCCGGAGGCGCTCACGTCCGATCAACAGGCAGTGTCGATGGGACTCGGCCACGACGGCATGTGGTACTTCGGCGACAACCGCAAGGGAATGCTCGCGATCAACTTCGAGTACGGCACCAGCCAGCATGCACTCGGCAAAGCCGAGCCAACCACCCTCGAGGAGGTTCGCATCAAACAGCATCTCCACGGTGTGGGCGTCGTCTACATCGAGAAAGGTGCAAAAGGTTGGTCCTTGAAGAAGGACAAGCGCAACCGTCGAATCCACGTGAATACCCCGGTGGAATTCAGTGGTCCGGCTGCAAAGAGTGACCTGCTGGTGAACACCGCACGCAATGAACCACTCGGCACGATCAACAACTGCGCCAACGGTTACACGCCCTGGGGCACGTACCTCACTTGCGAAGAGAACTTCAACGGATACTTCGGCTCCACGAGCACGACCTGGAAGGCGAGCACCGAAGAGGCTCGCTACGGTGTCACAGCCGCCGGATTCGGGTACGCCTGGCACAAGTTCGACGCTCGTTTCGATCGTTCGCAGCCCGGCTACGCCAACGAGATCAATCGTTTCGGATGGGTCGTTGAAATCGATCCGGAGAATCCGAAGGCCAAGCCCGTCAAGCGCACCGCACTCGGTCGCGTCAAGCACGAAGGTGCCGATGTGGTGGTGGGCAAGGACAACCGAGTCGTCGTGTACATGGGTGACGACGAACGCTTCGATTACGTCTACAAGTTCGTTTCGGCTCGTGACTACAAGAAGATGATCGCCGCGGGCAAGAGTCCACTCGACGAGGGCACGCTGTACGCGGCCAAGTTCAACGACGACGGAACCGGTTCGTGGCTCGAACTGAGCCCGAGCAATCCGGCACTCTCGTCGTGGACGATCGACAAGATCCTCGTCCACACGCGATTGGCTGCCGACCTCGCGGGCGCAACCAAGATGGACCGACCTGAGTGGGTCAGCACCGGAGCGGATGGTTGGGAGTACCTCACCTTGACCAACAACTCGAATCGTGGCAAGTCGGGTCAGCCCACCACCAATGCTGCGAATCCCACGAAGGAGAACACCGAAGGTCACGTCATTCGTTGGAAGGATGCCGACAGCCACATCGGAACGACATTCCAGTGGAACATCTTCTTCCTTGCGAAGGAAATCTTCGACGAAGGCGGTCAGATGTTCGGTTCACCCGACGGTATCTGGGCCGACCCGGATGGTCGCATCTTCATCCAGACCGACGGCACACAGCCGGGAAAGAACAACGATCAGATGCTCGTTGCCGACGCCAAGACCAAGGAAATCAAGCGCATCTTCACGGGTGTTGCCGGTTGCGAGGTCACTGGCGTGGCGGTCACCCCGGATCGCAAGACGATGTTCGTCAACTTGCAGCATCCAGGCGACGGCAATCCTGCGATCACCAACTTCCCGGCCAAGTTCACCGGTGCCACGGGTCCGAAGCCACGGGACTGCACCATCGTGATCACCCGCAAGGACGGGGGAGTCATCGGCAGCTGAGCATTGCTCGGTTGCATCATCGAAATACGCAGCGCTTCCTGCCGGGAGGCAACGAGGGAACCCCTTCCCCTGGTTGTCTCTTGGCAGGAGGTTGCGAGTTTGTCGCACGAGTAGACCGAAATTGAATTGGTGACCGAAAGAAGCGACGGAGGGATCGCTAGTTCGGTGGTCCGAATTGGCGGTCGCCTGCGTCCCCGAGACCCGGCACGATGAACGCCCGTTCGTTGAGGTGGCTGTCGATGGAGGCGGTGATGATATGCAGATCCATGCCCGTCGATTCGAGATGCTTGATCCCCTCGGGTGCCGCCAGCACGCACGCCACGTAGATCGTTCCGCTTGCACCGCGGTCGACCAGGATCTTGCAGCCGTGCGCGAGTGAGCCGCCGGTAGCCAACATCGGGTCGAGCACCACGCACGTGCGACCGCTCAAGTTGGTCGGGAGTTTTGCGACGTATTCGCTTGGGGCGTGAGTTTCCTCGTCCCGTTGCACGCCGACGACGGCGATGTCGGCGTCGGGCAGCAGTTCCATCGCGGCGGGCAACATGCCCAAGCCTGCGCGAAGAATCGGCACGAGGACGGGGCGACTCGACAATTGCACGCCATCGGTGGTGGCGAGCGGTGTCGTCACCTTCCTGGCGCTGGTCGGGATGCGGCGCGTTGCCTCCGCGACCACCACCAGAGACAATCGCCGCATCTCGGCGCGAAAGATCTGATTCGACGTGTTCTGGTCACGCAGATTGGTGAGCGCCTCCTGGGCGACGGGGTGATCGACGACCGTGACCTGAACTGCCATGGGTACATACTTGCCGAGCAGTGGGGTGCGATGCGAACCAGCGAGATCCGGAAGCCGAACTAGCGTTTTCAACGTGCGAATCGACGTTGCGCACGATCGTGAGGAGTGCGAACGTGCGGGTGCACTGTTCGATCGAGTGTGGGGAATGACCGGCATGGTGCCCAACGAGGTCATCATCGCGACCGTTCACGCCGGGGGATACGCATCCCTTGCCAGAGTGGATGATGACGTCGTTGGAGCGAGCTGGGGGTTCCTCGGAAACGACGGGACGTTGCACTCGCACGTCACTGGCGTGCTCCCCGACTACGGCGCTCGCGGGGTGGGAGAGGCCCTGAAACGACATCAATGGAACTGGGCGAACGAACGCGGCTTGGGGTCGATCACCTGGACCTTCGATCCGTTGGTACGACGGAACGCGTACTTCAACCTGGTGAAACTCGGAGCCGTGGTGACCGATTATCACGAGGACTTCTACGGCTCCATCCACGACGGGCTCAATCGAGGTGAACACACCGACCGATTGCACGTCCGTTGGCAGGTGGCCGGTCGTGGCGGTGTGCAACCAACGGGCGCGTACGTGGAGCAAGCGGAGTGGGGGATCGCCACCCCTGAGGACATCGAGAAGTTGAGACGAGCCGATCGCCCGTCTGCGACGACGTGGCGTGACCGTCAGCGGGCAGACTTGCGCAAGGTGTTTTCCGGGGGATGGATGATTTCAGGAATGTTGCGCGACGGCAGTTTCGCCGTGCGGCCATCATGACCCGGTCGACCCCGTGGGATGCGTGAGTCGATGATCGAGTCAATCCACCTCCGCCGCGCACGCATCGAGTTGGTGGCACCGTTTCGAACCAGCTTCGGGATCGAGTCGGCGCGGGAACTCCTCTATATAGAAGTATCGGGCGACGGCAGCACTGGTTGGGGCGAGTGCGTGGCGATGAGCGAGCCGATGTATTCGAGCGAGTTCGTCGACGGTTGCGAAACGATGCTCCGGCGATTCCTCATCCCGTTGGTGCGACGCAACACCACAGCGGAGTCGTTCGCCGATTCCGTCCGGGGAATTCGCGGTCACTACATGGCCAAGGCCGTACTCGAGACGGCGTTGCTCGATCGTCAACTTCGCAGCGCGAATTCCAGCCTCGGGTCGTTCCTCGGTGCTACCCAATCCTCCGTGCGCTCTGGCGTGTCGGTGGGAATCCAGCAGGACATCGATTCGCTCATTCGGGTGGTGCAGGGCTACATCGACGACGGTTACCTCAGGATCAAATTGAAGATCGAGCCCGGCTTCGACATCGAGCCGGTTCGGGCGGTCCGATCGACGTTCGGTAGCGACCTGCTCCTGCAAGTCGACGCAAACTCCGCCTACCAGCTCGGAGATGCCGAACACCTCGCTCGGTTGGACGCATTCGACTTGCTCCTCATCGAACAACCGTTACCGGAAGAACAAGTGGCGTCCCATGCCGAACTCAGCAAGGTGGTGCGAACACCCATATGTCTCGACGAGTCGATCCTGTCGTTGGAGGTGGCTCGCGAAGCGCTCGACATCGGCGCGTGCAGCATCATCAACATCAAACCGGGCAGGGTCGGCGGGTATCTCGAGGCGAAGAAGATCCACGACCACTGTTACGAACGGGGAATCGCCGTGTGGTGCGGTGGAATGCTGGAAACCGGCATCGGACGCGCGGCAAACCTGGCGCTCGCCGCGCTGCCCGGATTCACCCTGCCCGGTGATACGTCGGCTTCAGCGCGGTATTTTCGGCGCGATGTGACTGCACCGTTCGTATTGAAAGATGGTCGAATCGACGTACCGACGGGTCCCGGCATCGGAATCGACCCGGATCCCGACTTCCTCGACTCGATCACGCACCGCCGCGACGAAATCCCACTCTCGAACTGAGTCGCCCCGCCGTCAGGGGTTGATTCGGAACACGATGCCGGTTTCGGGTTCGTGTTTGTTGCGACCCCGTAATCGCGCGAGGAGCGTCGATGCACTCCAATAGACGTTGAACATCACGTAGACGAAACCGTACTTTCGCGCAACGGCCCTGCGAACCGCAACTGCCTCGTTGTCGGTGACGAGACGGGCGGTTGCGGTCAAGGTGGGGGCCAGTGGCGCGACGTTGCCGCTCATGTCGCAGATCCGTATTGACACCATCGGATTGTTGCGGATTCGTTTGACCTTGCCCACGTTCGTCTCCGTAATGACGCCGAATTCGTCTCCCATCGCGGCAAACCACACCGGAGTGGCAACCGGGCGACCATCCCGCCGGTAGGTGACGAGCGAGACGTACTTTTCGGTGTCGTCGAGCAGTTCGGACATGGTGTCGTCGGGATGGCAGGATTTGAACCTGCGACCTCCTGGTCCCAAACCAGGCGCACTAGCCAAGCTGTGCTACATCCCGCTCGTCTCAGGCTAATGCGACGGCGTCGAGCAAACGCTGGACGTCATCGTTCGTGACGTAGCGCACCACGCCGGCGCGAATGACTCCGCCGGATTCGGTGAGTCCCAAGTGCGACACGAGTTCCACTGCATAGGAACTTCCCGACCAAACGGCGATCTTCTTTGCGGCGAGCGACTCCGCCACTTTGTCAGGCGGGACCCCATCGACGGTGAATGCAACGGTCGGTGTTCGTCCGTCGAGCGTCTGCGGACCCCACACCCTTACTCGTGGCATCGACAGCAGGCCGTGCAGTAGCGGAGCGAACACGTCGGACTCGTATCGAGCGACGCTCCGCATGTCCTCCTCCAAGAGATGTCGTGCGGCGGCCTCGACCGCGGCGATACACGCCAAATTCGGGGTACCGGTCTCGAATCGTCGTGGACCAACGTCATCGGCGGGGCGCACCTTGGCAACGGGGAGCGAATTCAACAGGTTCGGCTCGATGCACATCACGCCGGCGTGCGGACCGTACCACTTGTACGGACTCGTGGCCAGAACGTCGCAGCCAATGGCGCGAACACTCACGGGCATGTGTGGTACGAGGTGGACTGCATCAACGAACACGCGCGCTCCGACGTGGTGCGCCAATGCAACGACGGTTCTCACGTCGGGAATCGTCCCGATGAGATTCGACGCCCCGGTGACCGCAACCCACTTCGTATTCGGTGTGATGAGCCGGGCGAGGGCGTCCATGTCGAGCCGCCCATCGGCGGGGGAGAATGGTGCAAGGACGTGTTCCGCACCGGATTCCTCGCAGGCGATTCGCCAGGGCGAAACGTTCGCATCATGATCGAGTCGGGTGCCCACGACCCTGTCTCCGGGCTTCAACGTTCGGGCGACGGCGCGAGTGAAAGCAAACGTCATCGTGGTCATGTTGGCGCCAAAGACCACGCCGTTCGGGTTGGCATCGAGCAGTTGCGCCACGACACCGCGCGCACGCTCGAGCAGGTCATCCGTGGCGTGCGCCGCTGCGAACGCGCCGTGGGTGTTCGCATTGTTTCCGCTGGCGGACCAATCGCTCGCCGCTCGAATTGCCGAGTCGACCATCTGCGTTCCCGCCGGACCGTCGAATCGCGCCCAGTCTCCGTGCGCGCCGGGGAACCGTCGACGAGCCGCGGCCGGTTTCACTTGGTGCGTTTGGCGGCTTTGGCGAGTCGCTTCTTGGCCTTGCCGACCGGTGCGAGGTGCCGATGGTCGAGATCGCTGATCTCGGTTCCGTCACCGAATCGCACCCAATAGCGCTGCCATTGGAAGCCGTTGGCGAGAATCACACGTCCCTCGCTTCCGACCGGAACGTCGGGAAGATCCACCGTCGTGACCACCTTGTCGCCGATTCGCAGATCGAGTTGACCCTCATGGGGCGTGGCGAGGGTGTGGGGTTTCCAAAACGGCATCACCTCAGTATGGCACTTGTAGCCTTCTTCACTCATGCAGTGCACCGTCGAACCCCTCGAAGGCAACAAGGTGAAGGTGGAGATCTCCGTTGATGAGGTCGCCTTCGAACAGGACATCGAGGCGGCGTTTCGCAAACTCGCACGCCAAGTACGAATCCCCGGTTTCAGGCCCGGCAAGGCCCCGCGTCGAATCATCGAGAGCCACCTCGGCACCGAGGGCAAGCGTGCCGCCCGAGCCCAAGCGATCGAAGATGCGGTTCCGAAGTATCTCGCCGAGGCAGTCAAACAACACGACATCGACATCATCGCCACACCGAAGGTCGACCACGTCCACGGTTCGGAGTCGGACAGTGGACCGATCTCGTTCCACTGCGAGATGGAGATTCGTCCGATCATCACGGTGGCGGGATACTCCGGACTGCGTGTCGAGCTGCCGAACATCACCGCGACGGAGAAGGAAATCGATGAAGTAGTCGACAACGAGCGCAAGAGGCACGGAACGTTGATCGACGCTTCGCGCGCCATCGCGACCGGCGATCAGGTAACCATCGACTTGTCCGCCTCGCGCAACGGAGAACCGGTGCCCGGACTCAACGTCGAGGCGTGGTTGTACGAGGTCGGTCGCGGCTGGGTAGCGAAGGGTTTCGACGAACAGCTCGTTGGAATGAGTGCCGGTGAGGAGAAGCAATTCGCAGCGGTGCCCAACGGCAACGAAGACGAAGCCGACTTCTCGCTCAAGGTGGTGAAGGTGCAGGAGATGCAACTTCCGGAGGCCACCGATCAGTGGGTTACCGACACGTTCGGTGAGTTCGAATCCGTCGCCAAGTGGCGGGAAGCGATCGCTCGCCGAATGAACGAGTCGCGATTGAACCAGGCACGGAACTCGGTCGTCGACCGGGTCACCGACGAGTTGGCGAAACTCGTCGACATCGACCTCCCGGAGGTCATGGTGGAAGGCGATCTTCGTACCCGAGTGCGCAACACCGTCGACACGTTCCAGCGTCAGGGCATCGCCATCGGTCAATTCCTCCAGATCACCGGCCAGACCGAGGAACAGTTCCTCGAGCAGATGCGCGAACAATCGCGCAAGGCGGTGCGGGTTGATCTCGCGTTGCGGGCGGTGGCCGGCGACCAACGGCTCGACGCCGATGACAACGACGTCGAAGTCGAACTGAAGAACATTGCACAACGCGCGAACGTAAAGGTCAATCGAGTTCGCTCGTTGTACGAAAAGAACGACGCGCTCGGCGACCTCAGGGCGCAGATTCGCAAGTCGAAGGCATTGGAGTGGCTCGTGCGGCAGGTCACGTACGTCGACACCGATGGAGGCGCGATCTCGACGGACATCCTGCTCGACGCCGGGGTGGACATCGACCCCACAGCGGATACCGGCGCCTCCCTCGGCATCGGCGGTGAATCCAACACGAACGAACAGTCGACCAGTACGGTGGACGACAATTCCTCCGATGAATGACAAGGTCATGAACTTCTCGAACTATTACGTTCCCAACGTCACCGAGACCACCAGTCGTGGTGAGCGGGTGTACGACCTCTACAGCCGCCTGCTGAAGGAAAACATCATCTTTCTCGGCACCCCGATCGACGACACGATCGCCAACCTCATTTGTGCGCAGCTCATCCACCTGGAGAGTGAAAATCCGGACAAGGACATCAACATCTACATCAACAGTCCCGGTGGAGACATCACCGCATTGTTCGCCATCTACGACACGATGCAGTTCATCAAGAACGACATCGCCACCATCTGCCTGGGTCAGGCGGCGTCGGCAGCAGCCGTGTTGCTGGCGGCAGGCACCAAGGGCAAGCGGCTCGCCCTGCCGCACGCTCGCGTGTTGTTGCACCAGCCCTACGGTCAAGTCGGTTACGGACAGGTGACCGATCTGGAGATCGCGGCGCGCGAGATCCTGCGGATGCGTGACCTGCTCGAGATCATTCTCGCGAACCACACCGGACAGAGCATCGAGCGAGTGCATGCCGACACCGACCGTGATTTCGTCATGGAGGCAAAAGAGGCGCTCGCGTACGGTGTGATCGACGAAGTCATCTCCACGCGTCAGCTCGCCGACCGCAGCGGACCGATTCGATAGGTCGGGACCGTGGCCAAGTTCGGTGACACCGCTGAGTTGGTGAAGTGTTCGTTCTGTAGCAAGACGCAGAAGCAGGTCAAGAAACTCATCGCGGGGCCGTCGGTGTACATCTGCAACGAGTGCATCGAACTGTGCAACGAGATCGTCGACGAGGAAGTTGCCGATGCCAAGAGCCTCGGCTTGGAGAACGTTCCGACACCACGAGAGATTCGGGCATTCCTCGACGACTTCGTCATCGGACAGGACTCGGCCAAGAAGGTGCTTGCCGTGGCGGTGTTCAACCACTACCGCCGAATCAACTACAGCCAGAACAAGAAGCTTCGTCGCGAGGAAGTAGAACTCCAGAAGAGCAACATCCTGTTGTTGGGTCCCACCGGATGCGGGACGACCCATATGGCGCAAACACTGGCCCGAATGCTCAACGGTCC
>SXPW01000073.1 GCA_005793785.1 Actinomycetota bacterium
ACCACGGTCGTGTCGGTCGATCCAGCGCCAACGTCACCGGCAACCGTGGACTGTGGGGTGACCAGCAACGTGAAATTGAAAGTCCCCAGGTTGCCGATATTCCGATTGATCACCCAGGTCACCGTGCATTGACCCGCCGGTGGCAAGGATGCGAGAGGTGCCGAGACGGTTTGTGCGTCGACGGCAATCACCGGTGCGCCAAGTGACACGGTGACTCCGTCACATCGCAACAACACTCCGAGTGCCGCAGCATCGTCCGCGTCGAGCTTGTTGCGAAACACGAGTTGTACTTGCGTCGGTACCACCGTGACCGTGGAATTGGGTTGGGGATTCGACGAGATCAATTCGTTGGGAATCGCGGACGCCGCATGTGCAACATCGGTGAGTCCTATCAGCACGATGACGCCAGACAGCACGGCAAGCACAGGCGTCAGGATGAAACGCCGCCAAGGGACACGAACTCCACGCATGGGCGTAGCTCCACCGTACCTAAGCAACACCATGCAGGTGTCGCACCGAATTGCGCACTCACCCGAGGGGTAGGCTCGCTACGAAATGGCCACCCAATCGCTGTACCGCCGCTATCGCCCGCGTCGTTTCGGCGAGTTGAAGGGCCAAGAACACGTGGTACGTGCATTGCGCAATGCCGTAGCAAACGACCGAGGTGGTCAGGCCTATCTCTTCTCTGGTCCACGTGGTACGGGAAAGACGTCGGCTGCGCGAATCCTCGCGAAGGTTCTCAACTGCACCAATCCAGTCGAGGGTGAGCCCTGTTGTGAATGCGAGGCGTGTCTCGCCATCGAACGGGGTACGAGTTTCGACGTACTCGAGCTCGATGCTGCGAGCAACAACGGCGTGGAGAACATCCGGGAACTCATCGAACGAGCCGGAATGGGCAACCCGGGTCGCCATCGTGTGTTCATCCTCGACGAAGTGCACATGCTCACCGCAGGGGCCGAGGCGGCACTGCTGAAAACGCTGGAAGAGCCCCCGCCTCACGTGGTGTTCGTCCTCGCCACCACCGATCCGCAGAAGGTCAGTGAAACGATTCGCAGCCGAACACAGCACCTGCAGTTCCGACTGCTTCCGGCCAAGGACTTGGAGGAGCATGTTCGCTACGTGGTACGGGACGCAAAGTTGGAAGTCACCGCGGACGCCATCCGACAAGCGGTGGAACAGGGGGGAGGATCCGCGCGCGACACGTTGTCCGCACTCGAACTGATCGCTGCCGGTGGTGGTGAGGCCGAGGTCTTCGTGCGACCAGAGGACGTGATCGAGTCGCTCATCTCCCACGATGCTGCGGCCGTCCTCACCCAGGTTGGTGCAGCCATGCAGCGAGGTCATGATCCGAAGGCATTCACCGAGCAACTCGTGCGGTTCTTGCGGGAGATGTTCCTGTCTTCGATGGCCCCGCAATTGGTCCAGTTGGCAGAGGATCACGCGCGTACCGCCGCCGACATGACGGCACGATACGGAGTCGCTTCGGTAGTGCGCGCCATTGAGGTGTTGGGAGAGGCGCTCGTCGACATTCGCCGAGCCCCCGACCCCCGATTGGTCTTGGAAGTCACTCTCGTTCGTCTCGCAAGTGACGTCGTTGCCAACGACACTGCCTCGTTGCTCGCCCGACTCGAACGATTGGAGTCGGGTACTTCTCGCCCACGCGACGTCACCGGACCGATTCCCCGACCACGTTTGACCCCGACCACCCCCGTGGCGACATCCCGACCTTCGAAGCAGCCGGAGCGGACATCCGAAAAATCTCCATCACAAGAACCGTCCACTGCACCAACGCCGGCAACGACCGATGATCTCGTGGCAGCTTGGCCGAACGTCATTCGCACGTTGAAAGCCACGCAGCGCGCACTGTTTTCGGCCGTGGATGTGATCGCCCGCGAAGGAGACACGCTCGTCGTCTCGGCACCGAGTGACATGCACAAGAAGAAGTGTTTGGAATTGTCCGAACAAGTGCATGCGGCACTTTCCGCTGCGGCGGGCACACCAATCACCCTCGACATCCGCGTCCAGGTACCGCGAACTTCCCATACCTCGCCCAGTTCACGACCATCGTCGATCCCGAACGATTCCGCTGCCGATGCCCCCACCGAATCGGTCGTCGATGAAATTGCCAGACAGTTCCCCGGCGCGCGCATCGTCGATACCTCGAAGAACTGAGTCGCCCACGTGGCCTCGGCGTATTCCCGTTCGATGCAAGCAATGATTGATGCACTCGCACGGCTACCCGGCGTTGGTCCCAAGTCGGCACAGCGCATTGCGTTCCATCTCTTGAAGAGCGAGCGCGAAGACGTTCTGAAGCTCACCAAAGCCATCGAGGAAGCGAGAGGCTCCGTTCGATTCTGTGAACGGTGTTTCAACTTTTCCGAGACTGCGTTGTGTCACATTTGCTCCGATGAGCGTCGCGACGCCTCCACCATTTGTGTCGTGGAGGAGTCTCGTGACGTGGTGGCGCTGGAGAAAACCGGTCAGTTTCGTGGTCGGTATCACGTCTTGTTGGGTGCGATCAACCCACTGGAGGGTACGGGGCCGGAACACTTGAAGGTTCGAGAGATGTTGCTGCGGATCGAACCCGAGCAGGTGAAAGAGATCATCTTGTGTCTGAATCCCAACACCGAGGGTGACGTCACGGCAATGTACCTGGCACGGTTGCTCAAACCACTCGGGGTGAGAGTCACGCAGTTGGCGATGGGTCTTCCCGTCGGTGGCGATCTTGAATACGCAGACGAAGTGACGCTAGGTCGCGCACTCGTGGGTCGCCGTGAAGTCGGCGACTAGTTCACTCGTTCGAGATTGAAGTCCCGCCGTGGAGCGTGTGGTTTAGGAAACGGTGCGCACGATCAGTGCGTCACCCTGACCGCCACCTCCGCACAAGGCTGCTGCGCCAATACCGCCACCTCGTCGCCTTAGTTCGTGGAGCAAGGTGAGTGCGAGTCGGTTACCGCTCATGCCGATGGGATGACCGAGGGCAATCGCACCACCGTTGACGTTGACGATGGCGTCACTCACCCCCAATTCACGCATCGACGCAATTCCGACGGCGGCGAACGCCTCGTTGATTTCCATCAGGGAGAGGTCACCGATCTTCATGCTCGCTCGGTTGAGTGCCTGTTGAATCGCGCGACTTGGTTGGTGGAGTAGTGAGGCCGAGTCCGGCCCAGCCACCATGCCATAGGACACGAACTCACCGAGGGGTGTGACGCCGCGTTGCTCGGCTGCCCGCTTCGACATGACGATGACGGCAGAACCACCGTCGCTGATTTGGCTGGCGTTACCCGCGGTAACCGTACCGTTCTTGTCGAACGCGGGACGAAGCGCCCCGAGTGACTGCATTGTGGTTGCGGCACGGACGCCCTCGTCGTCGCGAACGACGAGGGGATCACCTTTTCGTTGGGGCACATTCACGGGAACGATCTCGTCGGAAAATCGACCAGCAGCGATTGCGGCTGCGGCTCGTACATGGCTCTGCATCGCGGCGGAGTCCTGCTCGTCGCGGGAGATGCTTCCTGCGGCGTAACGCTCGGTTCCCAAACCCATGAGGCATGCGTCGAAGGCACACCACAATCCGTCCTTGATGATGGCGTCCGCCAGTTCGGTGTTGCCGTAACGGAAACCGCCCCGTGCGCCGGCAGCCAGATACGGCGCATTCGTCATCGACTCCATGCCGGCAGCCACTACGACGTCGGCTTCCCCGCTCGACACCATCTGATCCGCGAGATAGATGGCATTGAGTCCGGACAAACACACCTTGTTGATGTTCACGCTCGGAACGTTCATTGGGATTCCCGCCTTGACGGCGGCTTGTCTCGACGGAACCTGTCCCTGGCCCGCCATCAACACCTGACCAACGATGACATGGTCGACCTCGTTCGGCTGCACCCCCCCGCGACGAAGGGCTTCGGCGATGGCCAGACCACCAAGATCGACCGCCGAGAACTCGGCGAATGCGCCGCTCATTTTTCCGATCGGGGTGCGGGCTCCCGCAACGATGTACGAACCTGGCATGACGCCTCCCTGCGCTCACAGAGTATCGCTCAGCTGGTCGTGTCGGAGCATCGAGTCGGTAGTTTCTAGGCGATGGATTCGATTCGCGACGCCATCAACGGCGGTGCCACCGGCGAACAACTTGCCGCTCTGCCCATCCCCGCCACCTACCGTGCAGCGGTGATTGAGAAGCAGGACGAAGGAATGTTCGCTGGAATCGCATCACGCGACAAGGACCCGCGAAAGAGCATCAAACTCCGCGAGGTGCCCGTCCCGGAATTGGCACCCGATGAGGCCCTCGTGGCCGTGATGGCGAGCAGCATCAATTTCAACACGGTGTGGAGCGCGATCTTCGAACCCATCAGCACCTTCGGCGCTCTCACGCGTCTCTCGCGTGAAAGTGCGTGGGCAAAACGTCACGACTTGCCGTATCACATCCTCGGTAGCGACGGCGCGGGCGTGGTTTTGCGCGTTGGAACAGCGGTACGTAATTGGAGACCTGGCGACCGCGTCACGTTGCATTGCAATCATGTCGATGACCAGGACCCGTCGGCACACGACGACTCCATGCTCGGCGCCAACCAGCGCATCTGGGGTTATGAGACCAACTTCGGCGGCCTTGCCGATCTCACGGTGGTGAAAGCCAACCAACTGATGCCCAAGCCGGCACATCTGTCGTGGGAGGAGGCCGCCGTCAACGCATTGTGCAACAGCACCAGTTATCGAATGCTCGTCTCCCAAAACGGGGCGCGCATGAAGCAGGGTGATGTGGTGCTCATTTGGGGTGCAACGGGAGGCATCGGCGCATATGCCGTGCAGTACGTGCTGAACGGTGGCGGGATCCCCGTTGGCGTGGTGAGTTCACCCGACAAGGCGCGGATTCTCAGGGAGATGGGTTGCGAGGCGGTCATCGACCGCTCCATGGGCGACTACAGGTTCTGGAACGACGATGACACCCACAACGAGAGTGAATGGCGACGATTCGGTGGGGACATTCGCGCACTGGTCGGCGAGGACCCCGACATCGTCTTCGAACATCCTGGTCGATCGACCTTCGGCGCGTCGATGTACGTGGTGAAGAAGGGTGGCACGGTCGTGACGTGCGCGGCAACCAGTGGCTTCATGCTCGAATTCGACAATCGTTTCTTTTGGATGCGACTGAAGCGCCTCGTTGGTTCGCATTTTGCGAACTATCGCGAGGCCTTCGAAGCCAATCGGTTGATTGCCAAGGGGATGATTGATCCGGTGCTCTCGCAGACCTTTCCGCTCGCCCAAGTTGGCGATGCCGCGTATCAGGTACATCGCAACATGCACGAGGGGAAGATCGGCGTGCTGTGTCTGGCACAGAACGAAGGGGAAGGCATCACCGACCACGAGTTGCGTGCCAAGGTGGGCGAAACGCGACTACGGAGGTTCCGCCGATGATTCTGACCGAGATCGATCACGTTGCCATTGCAGTCCGTGACCTGCCAGCTGCGGTCGACTATTACCGACGGGCTTTTGGTGCCACCATCGACCATCGCGAGGTGGTGGAGCGTGACGGCGTCGAAGAAGTCTTGATGAAGGTTGCCGACAGTTACATCCAATTGCTCACCCCGACTCGGGCTGATTCACCGGTTGCCAAGGCGATCGACAAGCGTGGCGAAGGACTACACCACGTTGGATACCGCGTGAAGGACTGTGCGGCAGCACTTGCAGCGATGGTGGCAGCAGGTGCGACACCAATCGATACCGTTCCACGACCCGGATCTCGGGGAACCACCGTCGCCTTCATCCATCCCAAGGGCTCGTTCGGAACGTTGATCGAACTCGTACAGGAGTAAGCGTCCGTCGTTGGTTGCCGTGTTCGCCGCACTCGGGGCCGTAGTGGGATTGGTGGCACTCATGGTGTCTCGATATCTGATGACGCGAGTTGCTGACGACCTCGGGCGATCACCGACGAACCTCCCGGTGTGGTCATACGGTCTCGCGGTATTGGTGGGTGCGGTCTCCCTCGCCCGCAACGAATCTGAGCCAGCATCATCCACCTTGTTGGTGATGTTGTCGGCGATTCTCCTACTGGTGCAGGGACCAATCGATCTCGTACACCATCGTCTCGTGCGTTGGATGAGTGTCACTGCGCTCCTCACGGCGGTTGTCGTCGTGGTCGCCGACGCAATGTTGCGGAATCTTCAACGATCAGCGATGACGGCCGTCCTCGTGGCGCTGACAGTCGTGGTGGCCTACGGATTCCTCCACCGACTGTCGCCATCGTCCCTGGGCTGGGGCGATGTCGTACTGGTGGCTCCACTCTCGATATCCATCGCCTATGTGGCCGTCGAGCGCGTCGTTGCGTGGCAACTTGCTGCATCGGTGACGGGGGCAATCCATGCAGCGGTGGCTCGTCTCCAACGTGGCGAGCGCAGTATTGCCTACGGCCCCCATCTGCTCGTTGCCGCGTGGCTCACGATGCTCATCAGCGTCTAGGTTCGTCGCCGTGATCGTTCACTTGATCGACGGAACCTACGAGTTGTACCGCCAGTTTTTCGGTCAGCTCGGCCGTCATTCCGATGCAAACGAGAATGCGGGCGTCATCGGTGTGCTCACGAGCACACTGCAACTGATCGAAGACGGCGCGACCCACCTCGGTGTCGCTACCGATCACGTAATCGAGAGTTTCCGCAACGATCTGTGGCCTGGATACAAGACAAGTGAAGGAATGGAGCCCGAGATCCTTCGACAAATACCCGTTCTCGAGAATGCCCTCACGACGATGGGCGTCACCGTCTGGGCGATGACGGAGTTCGAGGCCGACGACGCGCTCGCCTCTGCAGTACGAGTGGCGTGTGAGGATCGCCGCGTACACCAAGTACAACTCCTCACTCCCGACAAGGATCTCGGACAGTGCGTCAGTGGGCGTCGCGTCGTCCAAGTGGATCGCAAGAACGACGTTTTGATCGATGAAGCGGCAGTCCGCGCCAAGTTTGGCGTGGGACCAGAATCGATCGTCGACTATCTCGCCCTCGTCGGTGATAGTGCGGACGGGTTCCCAGGATTGCCGGGCTGGGGAGCAAAGAGTGCCTCGATCTTGCTCGCAACGTACGGCGACATCATGTCGATTCCGCCCGACCATGCACAGTGGATGGCCGATGGTGTCAAGGTACGCGGTGCGGAGAAGTTGGCTACCACCTTGCGTGATGGTCGGGCAGATGCCGAGTTGTTTCGAATCCTTGCGCGACTGGTGGACACCGTTGAAGTCGGATCGGTCGACGACTGGAAGTGGATGGGACCACTTCCATCCTTTGCATCGCTCACGGCGGAATGGGGAGTAACGAAACTTGGCGAGCGAGCTGCATCACGTCGACTGAAGTGACGGCCAGGCGATCTGCGGCACACTTCAGCGACCGATGAAGGCTGCTTCCTTCCGGACCTGACCTGATTCTCGGGCATCCGTTGCACAGGACCCGACCGCCACCTCACTCGACGAGATGTCGGCAGTGCCGAGGCTAACGCTGGTGCTCCGAAGTCAACGCACTCTCGAGCCCGCATCGTGGCTCAGATAGCCTGCCGTCAATCACGCGTTGCATCGCAACTCGCTGATGATTCGGAGGGGTGCGAGAGCGGCCGAATCGGCGCGCTTGGAAAGCGCGTGAAGCGCAAGCTTCCGTGGGTTCGAATCCCACCCCCTCCGCCAAACCCTCACAGATAGCGTTGCCAGACGGAAGGG
>SXPW01000074.1 GCA_005793785.1 Actinomycetota bacterium
CGCCATCGTGTCGCCCGTGACGCGCGCACATTTCACGTACGGCCGGTCGGGCCGGAAACCCTGCTGATCCATGTCCCAAATGATGCGACGGTGCACGGGCTTCAATCCGTCGCGCACGTCGGGCAGGGCGCGGGCCATGATGGTGGAAATCGCGTAGTCGAGGAACGACCGTTCCATCTCCTCCTTGAGCTGCACGGGTTGCACCGAATCACCGACCGACAGCGGCAGCGTCGACGACCCGTTGCCATCGCCCGCTCCCTTGCGATCGCCACCTTTTGACGTGTTCTCGGGTTTCTTCTTTGCCATCTGTGGTTCCTAGAAGTCCAGGTTGCGCACGTCGCGCGCGTTGGAGGTAATGAATTCCTTGCGCACCTCGACGTCGTCACCCATCAACGTGCTCATCATGTTTTCGGCTTCCGCTGCCTCGTCGACGTTGATTTGCAACAACGTGCGCGTTGTGGCGTCCATGGTGGTGCCCTTCAACTCCTGCCAGTCCATTTCACCGAGACCCTTCAGGCGTTGGAACTCCTTCTTGTGGTTCGGATGTTCCTTCAGGAATGTGTTCTTTGCCGCGTCGTCCTTCAGGTACACCTTCTCCTTGCCGACCTCCGTGGAAAACAGTGGCGGTTGAGCGATGTAGATGTAGCCACTCTCCACCATCGGCCGCATCTGGCGGTAGAAGAACGTGAGGAGCAGCGTGCGAATGTGGCTGCCGTCGACATCGGCGTCCGCCAAGATGATCACCTTGTGGTAGCGGGCCTTCTCGACGTTGAACTCGTCGTTGCCCACTCCACCACCGATTGCGGTGATGAGTGCCTGCACCTCGTTGTTCTTCAGCATCTTGTCCAAACGAGCCCGCTCGACGTTCAAGATCTTGCCGCGAATCGGCAGGATCGCCTGCGTGCGCGGATCGCGAGCATCCACTGCGGTGCCGCCCGCTGAATCACCCTCGACGATGAACAATTCGCTCTCGGCAGGATCCCCGCTTCCGCAGTCCTTCAATTTGTCGGGCATTCCGGCGCCCGAGAGGGCGGTCTTGCGACGAATGGCATTGCGCGCGTTCTTGGCGGCGATGCGAGCCTGGGCGGCGGCGACCGCCTTCTTCACCACGCGATTGGCTTCGGTGGGATTCTCCTGGAACCACTCCTCCAACTTCGTGTTCGTTTCCTTCTGGACGAACGACCGCATCGACACGTTGCCCAACTTGGCCTTCGTTTGCCCCTCGAACTGTGGTTCGCGAAGTTTCACCGATACCACGGCAGTAAGTCCTTCACGAATGTCCTCGCCGAGGAGGTTCTCGTCCTTTTCCTTCAGGCCACCCGACGCGCGAGCGTACTTGTTGACCACCGAGGTGAGCGCGGTCTTGAATCCCTCCACGTGCATGCCGCCTTCGACCGTCGAGATGCCGTTGGCATATCCGTAGATGCCCTCGTAATACCCCGTGTTCCATTGCAGGGCGATGTCGAGCGTTTGATCGTCCTCCGCAGCCTCGTAGTGACCGACCTTGGTGAAGAGCGCCTCGCGTGATTGATTGAGGTGCTTCACGAAATCGACGATGCCACCCTTGTACTGGAACGTCACCTTTTGTTTCTTGTCACCGCGGTCGTCGACGAAGGCAACTTCGAGGTTCTTGTTGAGGAATGCAATCGTTTGAAGACGTTCGGTAACGGTGCGGGCGACGAACTCCGTGCCCTCGGCTTGGAAAATCTCGGGATCCGGCCAAAATCGAATCGAGGTTCCCGAAGCCGTCTTGCTCGGTGCGGCACCAACCTTCTGCAGTTTGCCCTTGGGTTTACCGCCCTCGACGAACTCTTGTCGGAAATGCGTACCGCCACGATGTACTTCGGCAACCACTCGCAATGACAGCGCGTTCACCACGCTGACTCCGACGCCGTGCAAGCCACCCGACACCTTGTAGCCATCACCACCGAATTTTCCACCAGCGTGCAGCACCGTAAGCACCACTTCGAGGGCACTCTTGCCCTTGTGTGGTCCCGATGGATAGGGGTCAACGGGGATACCACGACCGTTGTCGACCACCTCGCACGAGCCGTCTGCATGCAAGGTGACCGTGATCTTGTCGCAGAAGCCGGCCATGGCTTCGTCGACCGAGTTGTCGACCACTTCCCAGATGAGGTGGTGGAGTCCGGCCAGTCCCGTCGAGCCGATGTACATGCCTGGTCGACGACGAACAGGATCGAGTCCTTCGAGTACCTGAATGTCCTTGGCACCGTAGGTGCCCGACGCCTTGCGGAGCGTGCCTTCGGTGGCGTCGCTCGGGGTGTTTACCGCCATGTGGTGTCTCGTTGACGGTGCTGGCCCGACTGGCGCAAAAGGTTCATAAACAGCCTCATGATTCTACCTTTATGAGTAGCGTGAGCGAGGGAGCCGAAGTACGAAAAATGCCCGATTTATCGGCGTTTTACGCGTACTTCGAGTGATGTGACCGGAGTCGACGTGAGTTGCGACAATTTCGTGCACAGTGACGTGCCGAGGAACCGCATTTCGGTGGCCCAATGGGGGTCGTCGACCTCGACATGGAGGGTGTCGCCCTCCAATTTGACGGGCTGAACGTGACTCGCGACCGCCTCCCCGACGAGCTGGTTCCACGCTCCGAACACTCCTTGCACGCTGGCGGAGTCGTCCGAGCCGAGTGAAGTCAACAGACGGTTCAATTGGCTCTGCAGCGTGACTGCGGGAGTTTCGCCGGGGTTGTCTGGTGGATTCGTGCTCATCGGTCTTCCTGTGTGCGGGGGATCAACGAACCAGCCACTACTTCTAGCCAACGGGTGATCCGCGGAGAAGCAGGCAGCCGGTGCGCACTCGTCACCAGTACCTGCCGATACGGAAGCGCGGCGAGGAGGCGCTCGAAGACGGCGCTGGCTCGCTTGTCGTCCAGTGCCGACAAGACGTCGTCCAACACCACCACCGGCGGCGTTCCCCATCGTTGCGACACGACCTGATGTACCGCCATTCGCAGGGCCAAACCGAGCGAATGTTGTTCGCCGTGCGAACCCTGGGTTCGCGACGCGAAGTCGTTCAACTGCACCGCAACGTCGTCGCGATGGGGTCCGACCGTCGTGGTGCCGCGTCGGAGATCGTCCTCCCGAGCCGCCGCGAGCGAAGCAGCGAGGCCTTCAGTTCGCCAGGGAGCCTCGTATTCCAGCGTCACCATCGAGTGCTCACCGGCCAACGACTGGTACGACGACCGTACGAACGGCAGCATGCGATCGATCAAGTCCGCCCGAGCACGTCCCACCTCATCCCCGACGCTCGCCAGTTTCTCGTCCCACGCATCCAGTGCATCGAGTGTCGTTGTAGTCGGACGATATCCCGACTCCTTCAACAACGCATTGCGTTGCCGCACCACCCGTTCGAGTTCGGCGATGAGGTCGTGCCGGACGGGTTCCATGGCCACCACTGCTTCGTCCAACAGGGTGCGGCGTTGCGTTGCCGCACCGTGCACCAAGTTGCGGTCGTCCGGGGTGAACACGGTCGTCCGCAATACCTGTAACAAGTCGCGGGTGCGCGTGGTTCGCTTCCGGTTCACCTGGGCCACCGATCGACCCGCCCGCTTTAACTCGATCTCCACGAGGAATTCCCGTTCGTCGTCGTGCACGATGTCGGCGCGTAGGAATGCGCTCTCCGCCCCGCGTCCGACGACGACTTCGTTGGCGACACCGCGGAACGACTTCATGGTGGAAAGCACCACGAGTGCC
>SXPW01000075.1 GCA_005793785.1 Actinomycetota bacterium
ACAGGCGCTCACCACGAAGGGCTTCGTCATCGACACCATGGAGGTTGCCGCACCGTGGTCGCGCCTCGACGACGTGTACCGGTCGGTGTGCAACGCGGTGACCGCGGTACGGGGTGCGCGCAGCGTCAGTGCGCACGTGTCACACAGTTACCTCGACGGGGCGTGCATCTACTTCACGTTCGTGGGTACCACCTCCTCGCGCGACATCACCGATCGGACCACCGCGGAACACGAGTCCTTGTACCTCGCCATCTGGAACGCCGCACAACACGCCGCACTCCGCGCGGGCGGCAATCTCTCCCATCATCACGGGGTTGGCTTGAACCGCGGTCGCTTCATGCGGGAGGCCATGGGTTCATCCTTCGATGTGCTCGTGGCAATGAAACGTGCACTCGATCCCCGCGACATCTACAATCCCGGAAAACTGGGATTGCCCACCTCCCGGGGATCGGTTCCATTGTCGTGAGCGTGCTCGTCATCGATGTCGGCACGACGGGTCTCCGCGCGGCGGTGGTTCGGGAGGACACGTCACTCGTCGGTTACACCTACGAAACCCTTCCGCCGACCAGTCCGTTCGCGGGACTGGTGGAGTTCGACGGGGGCGCGATGCGCGAGGCGGTGATTCGGGTGGCGACTGCGGCGTTGCGGCATGCCGGCGCGGTACGTGCGGTTGGAATCACCTCGCAACGTGCGTCGACCATCGTGTGGGACGAAAGGACCGGCGAACCCCTCGCACCCGGATTGAGTTGGCAGGACCTGCGCACCGTCGGCGACTGCATTCGTCTCCGATCCGAACATGGTCTGGTCTTTGCCCCGAATCAGACCGCGACGAAGCTGTCGTGGTTGATGTCGAACGTGGAGGCGGTGCGATCACCGCACGCGCGAGCCGGCACGGTCGACACGTGGGTGGCGGGGGTCCTCTCCAACTTCTCGGTGCATGCCACCGACTCGTCCAATGCGGCGATCACCGGCTTGGCCGACCATGCTTCCCTGTCAACACACGAATGGTCTTCGAACGTGTTGCACACCCTCGGCATCGATCAAGCGATGTTGCCGCACATCGTCCCGACGATGGGTTACATCGGGGATGCGAGCGCCCTTCCGGGTGCACCGCCGATCATGGCCATGGTTGGAGACCAACAGTCATCCCTCATCGGCCAAGGTGGAATCGTCGCCGGAGCGGCGAAGGCGACGTTCGGAACCGGCGGCATGTTCGACATGTACTCCGGCACCGTCACACCGAGCCACCTCGCGCGAACCACCAACGGAACCTTTCCCATCGTCGTGTACTCACGGGACAACACGTTGCATTGGGGCTCGGAGGCCATCATGCTGACGGCCGGCAGCAACGTCGAGTGGCTGGTCAACGATCTGGGTCTGCTGCCCGATGCGGCATCGAGCGACGCCGTTGCGGCATCGGTGCAGTCGAGCGACGGCGTCGTGTACGTTCCCGCTCTCATCGGCCTCGGAACGCCACATTGGGACTACGGCGCGCGCGGCACGCTGCTGGGGCTCACTCGTGGGTCCGGTCGGGCACACGTCGTTCGTGCCGTACTCGAGGGTGTCGCTCATCGTGGCGCCGACTTGCTGGAGGCAACTGAAGCCGACATGAATCTCCGCGTCGAGCGGTTGCGGGTCGATGGTGGAATGAGTCGGAACTCGGTATTCGTGCAGGCTCTCGCGAACGCCATCGAGCGCCCCGTGGAAGTCTGTCGTGACACCGAAGCGACCACGCTCGGAGCCGCCTTTCTCGCCGGCACGGCAGCCGGAGTCTGGGACAGCCTTACGAGCGCGACGTCGCTGATTCGACCACTGCGCACGGTGATACCGGACTCCCCGGCGAGCGCGCGGTCACAATGGCACGAAGCAGTACGACGGGCCCGCGGCTGGATTCCGGAACTCTCGGCGCTGGATTTCTAGCGACTATTCTTTTCACGGTTCGCTCTCGCGTGCCCCTATGACTCGCCCCACCGCCGTGACGCCACCCACCAAAGTCGACCGAGTCCAGTTGGCGTTCGCCAATTCGGCCGAATTCGCTGCACGTGATCTCTATGCCGTAGCCGCCTCCCTCCCGGCATTCAGCCCCGATGAGCAGGTGATGTTGGAGGGCTTCCACGACCACCATCGCGCGGCAGCCCAAGCACTGGCGGGCTTGGTCGGATCGGCCGCCACGAACGTTCGTTCCGACGAGGTGTACAACGCGTTCCGTGGTCGCGTCATGGGTTCCGACAAGTCGGCGATCTTCGATGCTCTGCGGGACTTGGAGAACACCCTCGCCAGCACCCACTTGGCGTTGGTTGGTTCGTTGGAAGGCTCCGAGGGAGCCGCGCTCGTTGCTTCGATCCTCAACATCGAGGCCCGGCAGTCCACCGCCCTCTCACTCCTTGGTGGCAAGTCGCTCAATGATGCACTCGTCAACGACTCGGCTCCACTCGCACTCGGTGACGGCGCATGAATCGCTATTCACGGCGACACGTGTTGCGACTCGGCGGTCTCAGCGCCGCGGGGGTGCTCCTTGGATCGTGTGGCAAGCAATCGGGCGTCGAGGAGAGCAAGAACGTCACCGCAGTTGGCGTCGTGCCGGACGCGGAGGGGCTCGCCAATGTCGAAGTGTCCGACGTGGTGTTGTTGCGCACGGCAGCCTCGCTCGAATTCAACGCCATCGAAACGTACGACGCTGCGCTGGGTCTCGGTGTCCTTACC
Source organism: Actinomycetota bacterium (assembly GCA_005793785.1). Classification (GTDB taxonomy): domain Bacteria; phylum Actinomycetota; class Acidimicrobiia; order Acidimicrobiales; family Ilumatobacteraceae; genus F1-60-MAGs027. The sequence goes on from SXPW01000075.1 coordinate 2,704, forward strand.
GGTGCGTTTGCCCCGGCTGGCGAGATCGCCAAGCGATTGCGCGACGATCATCTCGGTCACGCAGATGCAATCAACGAACTCGTGGCGAAGTTGGGTGGCACACCCTTCACCTGCGGGAATCCGCGCATCAACGAGGTGTACCTGGGTCCAGCCCTCGCGTTGATTACCGATGTCGCCAACGAGAATCCGGCGCTCGATGTGGTGGTCCTGGCCCATGCGCTCGAAAACCTCGCGGCCCAGACGTATCAAGGAGTAGTGACGTTGCTGTCGGAGAAGTCTCTGAGACGGGCAGCCATGGGCATCGCTCAGGACGAGGCTCGTCATGCGGCCGTGCTCGCCCAATCATTGAACCCCGGCGTCCTCGGCGTACTCCCGAGTGTGGATGACACGACTGGAAAACCCAAGGCCGCAGCAGTGCCGGGAGCCTTCGGTCCGCTGACCCCGATCTCCGTGACCGTCGGTCCGAAGAACGCAGATGGCACCCGGAACTCGCTGATCCTCGAGACACCCAGCCTCAACTCGCTGATCTACGACGACGTTTCCTGCGCCTGATTGCGCCAACGAGGTCCAAGTCGACCCGAATCACCGCAAGCGCCGAGCTAGTTGAATCGCCGTAGCCTTGAGGGTGACGGCGAGTCGGTCGGGTGACCGCAGTTGCGCGCTTTGCGCGCGGTTGAGGAAAGTCGGGACTTCATAGGACAGAGTGCTGGCGCGAGCCAGGTCGGGGGAACCTGACATCCCGTGCAACAGAGAACACACCGCCGATGGCGCGACTTCGGTTGCGATCAGGCAAGGGTGAAACGGTGCGGTA
>SXPW01000076.1 GCA_005793785.1 Actinomycetota bacterium
CCGCTGAATCGCCACGCACGGTCGTCGTCGACGCGGCGTGACGGCTGCGTCGCAGGCCATAGCAGGGGCAGTGCGCTCGTAATTGCAACGAGTTCGTCGTCAGTTGGTTGCGGTTGCACGCTCGTTACGACGACATGTTCGTTCACAGCGGAATGTTCCCGTGTTTCCGCTGTGGAACGTCCTCGCGTTTGGTACGCAGCACCCGAAGGCCTTCCACCAGTTTTATACGGGTCTCGGCCGGGTCGATGACGTCGTCGACGAAACCCCGTTCGGCAGCGACGTACGGGTTGGCGAACTTCTCGGTGTACTCCGCCACCAGTTGCGCGCGTCGTGTCGCAGGGTCGGCCGCTTGCTGCAATTCGCGGCGGTACACGATTTCCACCGCACCCTGCGGCCCCATTACGGCCAACTCGGCTGACGGCCAGGCGTAGGCGAGGTCGGCGCCGATCGACTTGGAGTTCATCACCACGTACGCCCCGCCGTACGCCTTGCGCGTGATCACCTGGATGCGGGGAACGGTCGCCTCGCAGTATGCGTACAACAACTTCGCACCGTGGCGAATGATGCCTCCGTATTCCTGATCGACTCCAGGGAGGAACCCGGGGACGTCGACGAAGGTGACGATGGGAATGTTGAAGGCATCGCACGTCCGAACGAAGCGTGCAGCCTTCTCGCTCGACTCGATGTCGAGCACTCCCGCCAACACCATCGGTTGGTTGCCGACGATGCCAACAGAATGACCATCGATTCGCGAGAATCCGCACACGATGCTCTTGGCCCAATTGGGGAAGTATTCGAAGAATTCTCCGTCATCAACGACCTCACCGATGACCTTCTTCATGTCGTACGGCATGTTCGCCGAGGCCGGCAGGATCGTCCGAAGCGATTCACAACGCCGAGTCGGGTCGTCCGCAGTTTCCAGTCGTGGAGCCTCACCCAAGTTGTTTTGTGGGAGGAAACCGAGGAGAAATCGAACGTCGGAGAGACATGACTGTTCGTCAGCCGAAACGAACGTGGCAACGCCACTCTTCGATGCGTGGCTCGCTGCACCGCCGAGTTCCTCCAGGGTTACATCTTCGCCAGTGACGGTCTTGACGACGTCCGGCCCCGTGATGAACATGTGGCTGGTTTCCCGAACCATGAAGATGAAATCGGTCATCGCCGGGGAGTAGACCGCTCCACCAGCGCACGGGCCGAGTACCACGGAGATCTGGGGTACGACCCCCGAGGACTGCACGTTTCGCCAGAAGATGCCGCCGTAGCTCGCCAACGAAACGACACCTTCTTGAATTCGCGCACCAGCACCATCGTTGAGACCGATGACCGGAGCGCCGGTCTTCAGCGCGAGATCCATCAACTTGTGGATCTTCTCGGCGAACACCTCACCGAGTGCGCCACCGAACACGGTGAAGTCCTGGCTGTAGACGAACACCTTTCGATTGTCGATGGTGCCCCAACCGGTCACCACTCCATCGGTGTACGGTCGCTCGTCGAGCCCCGCCGCATGTGCACGGTGTCGCGCGAGGAGGTCGAGTTCGTGGAAACTGCCTGGGTCGAGAAGCAGTTCGAGGCGTTCCCGTGCGAGCAGTTTTCCCTTTTCGTGCTGCCGTTCCACTGCACGCGGCGAACCCGCATTTCGGGCCTGGTGTTTTCGATCCTCCAACTGTGAGATTTTCTCGGCGATCGGATCAACGGTCACGTCACGACGCTACTTGTCAGCCGCCTGCCAACGTTGTCTGTGTAGTGACGAGCGACTCCGCAATGGTCAGCGTGGTGCCAAGCGGCGTGAGGTCGCCCGTCGTTGTGGTACCGACGATCTCAACGTTCCAAATTCCGGCCACGGGGAAGGTGAGTCCGCCATCCACTGGTGACACTGCGGCGCCGGGGTACTTGATCGGCACGATGAGTGCGATACCCGCATAGCCCTCTGCCTGTGGCACGAGTCGTACCTCGAAGTTGTTGATTCGTTTCGGTGCGAGTAGTTCGACGCGCATTGCATTGGCACCCGTGGTGAGGGGTGAGAGGGAGAGCACGACATGGAATCGGTCGTTCTTCAGTTCCTCTCTATAGATGTAGCTGGCAATCGGGGCGGCACGTTTGGCCACGGCTTGTGGCGGTCGCATCGACACGGCCCACGAGGTGATGGCGAGGATGAGGATTCCCACGACAATTTCGACGGAAATCGCCCTGCGAAGCCTCCATGCCATCTGTGCGGTGAGTCGCTTTTCGCGGCGGAGGCGACCGGCAGCGAAGTTTCGCAACAGCAACATGATCCAAATCATCACCGAGACCACCAGCAACTGCAAGATGTTGAGTCGACCGTGACTGCTCGTGAAGATTGCGGATCCGTCCATGAGGTACACCTGTACGACGCCCGTGAACACCGTCGTCACGATGAGGAGACCGGAGATTCTGGCGAAGTACCGCACCGCATCAACGAGGTCACGCTCACCCGGACCAGCAAGAGCGGCGCGTGACAACAATGCGAGTCCCCCGAGCCATGCCGCCATCGCCCACACGTGCAGGATGCCGACGATGTACGTCAGCACCGATAAGTTCTGTCCGATTCGAGTGACACCGTAGGTGGACATCATCGCCAACAAGAACAAGATTGCGGGAACCTGCGTGTCAGGAGCAAGCACTCGTCGCGGGGAGAACACCAACCAACTTGCAAATGCAACGAGGAAGAAGCGAATCCACAGGATGATGCCGAACGCCGAACTGAGCGCACCGAACCACGAGAAGGGGTTCAACGACGAGAGGAACGAGTCACCACTCGCTCGCGCAGCCTGCAAGGTGACGACGAGATAGACCGAGGCGAGCGCACCGAACCAACTCGTCCGCAGGAACCGCTGTGTCGTGTCGTACTCGAAGCCCTCCGGCCATCCCAACACGATGTAGATGAGACCACCAAAGACACACGCGACGAAGAAGTACTCGGCGATGCGCAGCAGTCCAAGGAGGAGGCCGAACCGCGGCTCCGGCGCGACATCGAGGGAGACGACCTCACCAACCACGGTCGTGTCGGTCGATCCAGCGCCAACGTCACCGGCAACCGTGGACTGTGGGGTGACCAGCAGCGTGAAATTGAAAGTCCCCAGGTTGCCGATGTTCCGATTGATCACCCAGGTCACCGTGCATTGACCCGCCGGTGGCAAGGATGCGAGAGGTGCCGATACGGTTTGTGCATCGACGGCAATCACCGGTGCGCCAAGTGACACGGTGACTCCGTCACATCGCAACAACACTCCGAGTGCCGCAGCATCGTCCGCGTCGAGCTTGTTACGAAACACGAGTTGTACTTGCGTCGGTACCACCGTGACCGTGGAATTGGGTTGGGGATTCGACGAGATCAATTCATTGGGAATCGCGGACGCCGCATGTGCAACATCGGTGAGTCCGATCAGCATGATGACGCCAGACAGCACGGCAAGCACAGGCGTCAGGAGGAAACGCCGCCAAGGGATACGAACTCCACGCATGGGCGTAGCTCCACCGTACCTAAGCAACACCATGCAGGTGTCGCACCGAATTGCGCACTCACCCGAGGGGTAGGCTCGCTACGA
>SXPW01000077.1 GCA_005793785.1 Actinomycetota bacterium
GATGCACAACCGCGTGCGAATGATCGTGGCCAGTTTCCTCGTGAAGGACCTGCATCTTCCCTGGCAGTGGGGTGCCAAGTTCTTCATGCAGCAGTTGGTGGACGGTGACATCGCGTCCAACAACCACGGTTGGCAATGGACGGCCGGAACGGGTACCGATGCCGCCCCGTACTTTCGCATCTTCAACCCCGCAATGCAGGCGGAAAAGTTCGATCCCTCGGGTGCCTTCGTGCGACGCTGGATTCCGGAATTGGCGAACGTGCCCGACAAGTACGTGCACACGCCTGCGGAGAATCCCGCCGGCATTCCCGACGGCTACGTTGCGCCGATGGTCGACCATGGCGACGAACGCAACGAAGCATTGCGTCGCTACAAGTTGGTGTCGGGAAAATAGCGCCACGACTCATCCGTGTGCGCCGAGTGCGCCACGCCGCAACCGTGCGCGCTCAGTAGCCTGAGGGTCACGCTCATGGCCACCAGTGGTGTCGACGACCGCAGAATCGCCATTCTCCGCAGGGTGATCGAGCACTACGTCACCACGGGTCAGCCGGTCGGCTCAAATCACGTGGCGTCGTTGCCCGGTGTCTCGGTGTCGGCGGCCACCATCCGCAACGACATGGCGGCGCTCGAGGCCGACGGATACCTGGCCCAGCCCCACACGTCTGCAGGGCGAATTCCGACCGACAAGGGATACCGCGTCTATGTGGATCATCTCACCTCCACCGACGTGGAGAAAGCCGGTCGCCTCGACAGCGTCAATCGCCAGCGGCTCGGTGATTTCTTCGATTCTGCCCACTTCCGACTGGAGGAGACGCTCCACCGAACGTCGTTGCTCCTCGCACAACTCACCAATTACACCGCGGTGGTGACCGGACCCTCGGTGTCGGAAGCGGTGGTGAGATCCGCGCACATCGTCTCGCTCAACGACCGCATCGGCACGGTGGTGGCGGTGCTGTCCAACGGCGACATCGAGAGCGAACAGATCGAATTCACGAGCCCACCGAGCGACCTGCAGATTGCGCTGGCAAACGCCCAGCTCAACGAGTCGCTCGTCGGCAAGGCGCTGAGCAACGCCGCATTCACGCCGCGGTCGACGGCTTCCGGCAACGCTCGAACTGCCGATGGCGTGGATTCCGAAGTGGAGATCCTCGTCGCTCGTGCCATCGAGGCCGTTGCCGCGGGTCAACATCGCGACAGCGTGTTCGTGGGTGGCACCGCCAGTCTCACCACTGCGTTCGAGGCAGTCGATGTCGTTCGTTCGGTGCTCGAAACGCTCGAACAGCAGTACGTGGTGGTGTCGTTGGTGCGTGACATGCTCTCCCGCGGCGTCAGCGTGGCCATCGGCGCGGAAACCGGTGTCGAGCCGCTGAGTGTGTGTTCGGTGGTGCTCGCCCCGGTGATTCGTGACGGCGAAACCATCGGCAGCGTCGGCGTGCTCGGACCAACCCGCATGAATTATCCGGCCGCGTTGGCCACCGTCGAAGTCGTGAGCAATCGCCTCGGTCGCCGTCTCACCGAGAACTGAGCCGGACATGTCAACCGATTTCTACGAGTTGCTCGGCGTTGCCCGAACGGCCTCCGCCGACGACATCAAGCGCGCATATCGCAAGCTGGCCCGTGAGTTGCATCCGGACAGGAATCCCGGCAACAAGGAAGCCGAGGAGAAGTTCAAGGAGGTGTCGCGCGCCTACGAGGTGCTGAGCAACGACGAGTCGCGCGCTCGTTACGACCGCTTCGGCGAGGCCGGGATGAGCGGCGGCGGTGGCGATCCATTCGGTGGTGGTTTCGGTGACATCATCGACGCGTTCTTCGGTGGTGGTTCACCCTTCGGTGGTCGCACGGGTTCGAGCGGTCCGCCGCGCGGCCAGGATCTCGAGGTCATCGTCGACGTGTCGTTCGTCGACGCCGTCTTCGGCTCGCAACAGGAGGTTCGCGTACGCACCGCGGTGGCGTGCGACGAGTGCTCGGCCACCGGCGCAGCCGCTGGGACGAGTCCGACGACGTGCGGCGAGTGTCGGGGTGCTGGTCAGGTGCGCCGCGTGCGACAGAGCGTGCTCGGTCAGATGGTCACCACGAGCGCGTGTCCGCGATGCAACGGCGCGGGCGAGACGATCGCGTCGCCGTGTTCGGCGTGTCGTGGTGAGGGTCGCATCGTGAAGGAGATTTCGCTCACCGTCGAGATTCCCGCCGGCGTCGACACCGGTCAAACACTTCGCCTCACCGGTCGGGGAGCGGTGGGTCCGCGCGGTGGTGGTGCCGGCGATCTGTACGTGCACCTTCGGGTGGCCGCCCACGAGTCGTGGCGTCGCGAGGAGGACGACCTTGTCACCGACGTACCGATCTCCATCGCACAGGCTGCGCTCGGCACCGAGTTGGATTTGGACACTCTCGACGGCGTCGAACATCTCGTCGTGCCCGCCGGGGTGCAACACGGACACGAATTCGTTCTGCGCGGTCGTGGCGTACCCCGCTTGGGGCAGGGTGGCCGCGCGCGCGGCCGCGGCAATCTGCGTGCGCGGGTGGTGGTGGAGGTGCCGACCAAGTTGTCCGGCGCCGAGCGTGACGTGCTTCGTCGTTTCGCTGAATTGCGCGGCGAGCAGGTCAACGACGACGGCATCGTGTCGAAGATCAAGTCGGCATTCTCGTGATCGATGCGCTGCGACACTCCGCCGCCTACGCCTTCGTCGACCAACTAGAAACCCCCGTCCTTTCCCCGACCGACGAACACCATCTGTCGCGTGTCCTGCGCCTGCGCGACGGCGAGACCGTCACCGTGAGCGACGGCCGCGGTCGATATCGCACCTGTGCCTGGACGAAAGGTGAGGTGCGAGCAACGGGTGACATCGTCGTGGTTCCGGCGGATGCGTCGCGAATCGGTGTGGCGTTCGTGCCCGTGAAGGGCGACCGCCACGAGTGGACGGTGCAGAAACTCACCGAGATCGGCGTCGACGAGATCGTGCTCGTGGCACCGACTCGTCGCTCCGTGGTGCGCTGGTCGGATGCCGACAAACAGTTGCGCAAACTCGCCATCGTTGCTCGCGAGGCAGCGATGCAGTCGCGACGTGTGTGGTTGCCGACGGTTTCCGGGCCAACTGCACTTGGGGAATTGTGCGCGCGTCCCGAGGTTGCGATCGCCGACCCCGACGGCGCACCACTTGCCACCGCCCATGCAGACGTACTCCGCTCAGCCTCGGCAACCCGCATCTCGCTCGTGGCGGTAGGACCCGAGGGCGGCTTCGACGACGACGAGATTCCTGGTTCCGTACCGCGCGTGTCGTTGGGTGACACGATTCTCCGTGCGGAAACTGCCACACTGGTGGCAGCAACGATGCTGAGCGTCCTTCGTTCGTCGTCGCGTGCCAAGGACAACCCATGAACGGCCCCAACGACGACGCTCCATCGGGCGATTCCGACGGCGCCGGCTCGGCCTTTTCCCGCCTGGTGGGCGAGCGCTTGCGGTCGATTCGACTCCAAAAGAACATGTCGTTGGGCGACGTCGAGACGCGTTCCAATCAGGAATTCAAATCGTCGGTGCTCGGTGCGTACGAGCGCGGCGAACGCGCCATCTCCGTGCCGCGTCTCGAACGGCTCGCTCGCGTGTACGACGTCGGCGTCGATCAACTACTCCCGCGCGACCCAATGCGCGTCGAGCCGGGTTCCGCCGCAGCGCCCCAGGGTAAGTTGCGCATCGATGTCGCCAAGTTGAGCCAGATGCAGGGTCCGCAATTCTCCATGTTGGAAAAGTTGTTGCGCATGATCCAGGTGCAGCGTCAGGACTTCAACGGCAAGGTCATCACGGTGCGGTCCAACGACATCCGGGCCATTGCGGTGATGCTCGACGTGAGCATCGACGAGGTGCCGGCGCGATTGGCGAGTCTCGGGTTGGTGTTCGTGCCACCCCAGGCGTGACCTTGCCGTCGACGTTGCGAGAACGCCCATGACGTGGTCGGCGGTCGCCTCACCTGACGCAGTTGGCTTCGGGGTGTACGTGCACGTCCCGTTCTGTGCAAGCAAGTGCGACTACTGCGCGTTCGCCACGTTCACCGACAGGGATCACCTCGTGTCGCAGTATCTGCGAGCGTTGCGTACCGAAATCGAACGTGCGATGCAACCCGCGTCGAATCCGTACTCGGGGCCGATGGCGCCGGCAGCCGCGGTGTTCGTCGGCGGCGGTACGCCGTCGCACGTGAACCCGCACGAGCTCGTCAATGCGCTGCAGGTGATTCCGCGCCGAAGCGACGCCGAGTTCACCATCGAGTGCAATCCCGACGACGTCACGGCTGATCTCTTGGGCGTGTATCGCTCGATTGGTGTCAATCGGGTCAGCATCGGGATGCAGTCGGCTTCACCCCATGTGTTGGCCGCACTTGGGCGAACCCATTCGCCCGACGCCGTGTCTCGTGCGGTGCATGCCGTCGACGCCGCGGGTCTCGACAGTTTCAATCTCGACATCATCTACGGCGGCGTGGGGGAGTCCATCGACGACTGGGTTGCGACGGTGCAACACGTGGTGACGCTCGGCGCACCGCACGTGTCGGCGTACGGGCTCACGGTCGAGGCCGGCACCGCGTTGGCCGAGCAGCCGGCGCGACATCCGGACGACGACGACCAGGCCGACAAGTACGACGTCGTCGACGACCTTCTCACCGCGGCCGGCTACGTCAACTACGAGATTTCCAACTGGGCCAAGCCCGGTCACGAGTGCAAGTTGAACGCCATCTATTGGAGTGGTGGGAACTACGCGGGCTTCGGCTGCGCGGCCCACGCGCATCGCGATGGCCGTCGTTCGTGGAACGTGCGCACGCCGGATCGGTACATCGAACTCATCGAAGCGGGTCGGTCGGCCGAATCGTCGTTCGAGGCGTTGGATACGGCCACCCGGTCGCTGGAGCGTCTGCAGTTGCAGTTGCGCACGCGCGACGGAGTTCCGCTGTCGGCGCTCGATTCGGTGGACGTCGACGACATGGACGAGTTGGTGCACCGCGTCGGCGATCGGTTGGTGCTCACCCGTGCCGGACGCTTGTTGGCCAACGAAGTGTCGTTGCGGCTGCGGGGGTAGGCTGACGTTCGCTTTCGGGCGTGTAGCTCAGTTGGTTAGAGCGCCACCTGGACATGGTGGAGGTCCCCGGTTCGAGTCCGGTCACGCCCACCATTTGCGTTACACCCCGCGCGTACCGTCGGGGGCACGATGACGACGAAATCCACCACCAAACCAACCCGACCCACCATTGCCCAACGCCGCCAGGCCGACCTGGCCGAAGGCGTCATCCGTTTGAGCCCATCGTCACTCACGTTCCTGCATGACGAGTGCCCCGCCTGTTTCTGGCACCACTACAACGGCCGCCCGCGACCGGCGACGGCGTTCCCGAAGGTCTTTGGCGCACTCGACAACGCCCAGAAGGAATTCTTCACCGGGCATTCGGTGAAGGACATCTCGCGGTCGTTGCCAGCCGGCACCATCCAACGTGGCAGGCGGGTGAAGTCCGAGAACATCTCCTTGCCGGGCACGTCGTATCGCGTGCAATTCGGTGGCGACACCGACACCATCTTCAAGTTCTCCCGAGCGGGTTACGGCGTCTGCGACTTCAAAACCTCCGCACCGGGCGACCAGGCGGCTGCGCTCTATGGCCGTCAATTGCACGCCTATGCCATCGCGCTCGAGCGTCCGGCGGGCGACGCCATGCCGCTGGCGCCGGTGTCGCGAATGGGTCTCATTTGCTTTCCGCCCGACGACATGATCGAGTTGCCGACGGCCACGTCGGCGCGCTCCACCAAATCCACCGCCACATCAAGGACGGTCGCGAAGCAATACGCCTATCGCACGTCGGCCGTGTGGGTCGAGGTCGAGCGCAACGACGAGGCATTCCTCCATTTCGTCGCCAATGCCGTCAAACTCATCACTCGTCGCACCATGCCGCGTTCGGCCCCCAACTGCGGCTGGTGCCGTTGGACTCGCATGACCGCGCCACTCCTCGAGCAACACCAACTCAACGACTCCGCCGCCTAGTCGTCGGCCACTATTGGCCGGTCGTTCAATTGCCAAATCAGGTTGGTGTCGTGGACCCCGTCGAGGTGCACGCCAACTAGCCCAATCTCACTCGGCGCCGGGCCCGACATGAATGCCGTCTGGATGAGCAGTGGTCGGTCGAATCGCGCCATTGCGGCGAGTCCATCCTCCCAGGTGGGTGCGGTGTTCTTGTTGGAGAACTTTGCGAACGTACCGAAGTCACCTCGATTCAGGTAATACAGTTCGCGTCCGCCGAGTTGCGCGGAGATTCCTGCACCGATCGCGTCCCAGTCGACGATGATCGTGCAGTCGTCGCAGATCTCACGCAACTGCTGGGCGGCCGGCAGGGTCATCGAATAGGTTCGCGACGAGTACACATCGCGACCCGCGCCGAAGCGTGACGCCGCGAGGTTCAAAACCGCGAGCACGATCAGCGAGCCGACACCGATGCGTCGCAACGCTCCCGTGGTCGTGCGTTCGCGTGTAAAACACGTCGCCACGAACACCACGATGTAGGCGTTTCCGAAATGCCACCAGTAATCCCCGTACCCGTAGGTGAGGTTGTAGAGGAGCATCGCCATCGAAAGCACCACGAACGTGAACGCCGTTCGCGACCACTGCCACGCCCACACCAACGCGCCAACGAGCAACGCACCAGCAAGTACGTTGTCGATGCGTTGTAGCCACGCCCACTCGTAGTCGAGCGGAATGAACGACTTCGTCAATGCGGTGCCGAAGCCCTTGTACCGTCCAACCCCGAATTGGTTGTCGTCGGTCGGATACGTGAGATACGCCGACCACGCAAACCAAGCGCAGACTGCAACCAGCGATCCGACCACTTCTGCTCGCCGTGCCGTCGCCAACCGACGCCACGTCAACAACTGGGGTAGCCACACCGCCACGAAGAAGGCCGCGGCCATCGCCAGTGAGAAGGCATTCACCCACGCCAACCCGCACAACACCAGTGCGAGGCGCACCCCGGCTCCGCGGCGCTGGTGGACGGCCGTCGCAGCCACCAGCATCAGGAACGACAGCACGTAGTCGCGCGAATGCAGCAAGTAACCGCCGGTGAAGAGAAAGCCGAACAGCACCACCGCCTTCACCCTCCAGTGCAATGCGCCGCGTCGCAACCACCACCACGCCGCCACCGACCCAATCACCAACGTGATGATCTGCAACGTTCGCACCGACGTGGCCACTTGAGCGAACGGCCACAGCAACAATTGCCAGCCTGGCGGACGTCCCTCGAGCCGCGTGTTCGCCAGCAGGTCGAGCGGGTTGTCGCTCGCCATTGCAATCGCCCACGCCTGCAATTCATCGCGCCACGGTTCGTGGAACCACATGAGTACCGCCACCATCGCCGTGTGGAGCATCCACGTGAGTGAGTCGGCGGGTGCGAGCCCCAACCGCGTGCGCGGCGAGTAGTGCATCGTTACTGGTGTCGTTTGACGACCGCTTCGGACTCTCGCGCCGCGGCGCGGAAGATGCCCTTGCTCATCAACGACAATTCCTGCTTGCGACGAAGTTCGTAGATCTCGGCTCGTCGCGCGTGCACGGTGGGGTCGTCGGGTGCGGCCCACCCCGCGAAGTCGGCCAGGTGGCACGCCAATCGCATGTTGCCGTCCTCGGCGACGCCCTTGGCGCGTGCGATCAGTACGTCGGCGCCGCCCGCCAGCGCGGCGATCTCGGCACCGAGTACCGCATCGGGTGCCGGCTTCAATCGCGATGCGGCCCCGTCCCACCAACCGCCGTACATTCGCCAGATACCGCGCACGACGAATTCGGGCTCGTCGTACAGCGGTCGCAGATATGGTTTGGCGAGCACGGCCTCGGGCACCTTCACGGTGTGCACGATGGTGTCGAGGGTGGCACCGTCGTTCATCATGTGGATGACCTGCGACACCAGGGCCTCCAGTGCCGACGCAATCTCGCCGAGCACCATCGCGATTCGTGCCTTGCCGACGATCGGTAGGCCGTGTGCGGGCAGCAGCAGCTCCGGACCCATCGCCACCATGCGCCGCAGCGCACGAGCCCACTCGGCCGCGTATCGCTGCACCTTCTGCGGATTCCCCGCATTCGGAAAGTTCCAGATGATGAAGTCGCCCGTGACGATCCATTTCTGCTCCGGAAACCACGCCCACAGGTGGTCGTCGGTCTCGCCGCGATCGTGGTGCATCTCCACCGCATGGTTGCCGACCCGTAGCGACAACGACTCACCGAATGTGGTGTCCGGCTTCAACGCATCGGCAGGGAGAAACGGTGCCATACCGCTCGCGCCGCTACTCGCGGCCACGCCACCCGCCCCGCCAGCCCCAGCCGGCGGCGCAATCTCACCGGCACCAATGCCCAGTCCGGAATCGGCGCGAATGCCGCCGAACTGCCGACGGTTGATGAGGTTGTTGAAGTCCGACATGTCGGTGTACCGCTCGAATCGGGGGAGTACCGCCTCGTGACTCACCACCGTGGGTCGACGTGTTCCACGCGAGTGTGCGTCGGCGAGGAACGCGCCGCTCCCACCGACGTGGTCCAAGTGTCCGTGCGTGTACACGAGGTGCGAAATCGGGTCGGTCGACCACGTGCGAAGTTTCTCCACCACCTTGGCGCCGCTCTGTGTGCCGGAGGCATCGAAACATACGAGCCCGTCGCCGGTGTTCACGGCGACGCAGTGGCTGAAACTCTCCACGATGGCCACGTTGTCGGTGAGCTCCCACAAATCACCGTCCACTCGGTTGAGTCGCTCGTCGACGACTCCCGAGTCGATCACCCGAGTACTGAGGTCGATCGGGTGGGTGGCCACGCGCCAAAACTACTCGCCGAGGGTTCGGCCTACTTCGCTAGTCCCAGCACGCGTTCGCCGAGGATGTTGCGCATCACGTTGGACGTTCCACCCATGATCGTGTACGCCGGCGCGTACGACAGTCCCTGCGTCACGTCGTCCCACAGGGTGGCGTACGGCCCGAACACACCGGAGACGAAGTTGGCGACCTTTGTTTCGTGTTCGGTGCAGAAGCACTTCGTTGCGGCGGAGAATCCGGCTGGTGCCTGTTTCAACACCTCGCGAATCACGAGGATTCGTCCGAGCGTGTAACCAATCTCGATGTCGGCGATCTCTTGTCGCACGAGTGGATTCGTGGTGTCCGCTCGTTCGCGGGCCATCAGATACAACGCACGGTTCGACACCAGTCGGTCGATGCCGCCACGTTCGTGCTCCAGTTGTCGCATGGTCTGTTTGAACGCGCCGCCTTCGGCGCCAACCAGGTTCTCGATCGGTACCCGAACGTCGGTGTAGAACACCTCACAGAAGTGCCGGTTGGTGGTCATGTCGGTGATCGGCCGAACTTCGATGCCGGGGGAGTCCATCGGCACGATGATCTCGCTGATGCCCGCGTGGGGCGGACCTTCCTTGCTCGTTCGACAGATCAAGTAGCAAAAGTCCGCGAGTTCACCGAAGCTGGTCCAGATTTTTTGACCATTGATGACCCACTCGGTCCCGTCGCGCACGGCCGAGGTGGTGAGCGAGGCCAGGTCGCTCCCGGCATTCGGTTCGCTCATCCCGATGCACCACGTGGTGTCTCCGCGCAGCATGTCGGGGAGGAACTGTGCCCGCTGGTCGGCGGTGCCGTAGCCGATGAGGGCGGGTCCCATCTGGCGGTCGGCGAACCACATTCCGGCGATGGGGGCACCAGCCGCAATCATCTCCTCGCCGACGATGAGCCGATCGATGGCGGGGCGTCCGCCACCCCCGAATTCGCTCGGCCATGTCATGCCGATGAATCCTTCGCGCCCCAGTTCGCGCGAAAACTCCTTCGAGTAACCGTTCATCCAACTGTCGTTTGACCTGCCGTAACGTTCGACGGCGTTGGCGGCGAGTTCCTTCGCACGTTTGCGCAGGAGCACCTGCTCATTGCTCCAGGCAAAGTCCATCGGCAAGTAGGGTACCTGCGTGGCAAAAAAGATAAAAGTCGTAACCCCGGTCGTCGACCTTGACGGCGACGAAATGACCCGCATCATCTGGACGTTCATCAAGGATCGTCTGATCTTCCCGTACCTCGACCTCGACCTCGACTACTACGACCTCGGCATCGAGTACCGCGACAAGACCGGTGATCAGGTCACCATCGACGCGGCGAATGCCATCTTGAAGCACGGCGTGGGCGTCAAGTGCGCCAC